>JAKLGN010000180.1 GCA_022710665.1 Methanoregula sp.
TAGTCTCATTTTAACCACCAACCCAAAATCGAGATCATGACGTGAAATCTGCCTGAGATGGAGCTCCAAGATTTTGATTAAAAAAAAGTATTCCAAGCACACTCGAGACAATGATAACGCTCCAGGGGCTTCGCCCCGCCGCTATGGCGCCCCGGTTGCGATTACATGGCATCCCCAAATCGACGTCAATTGATGCAGGAGGAATCACATGCGCCATGAGCCCCCTTGGGGGCGGGCTGGCGCGAGGGGGTCGATATTCGAATAAAAAATTTGTGGCTAAATTGCTACTATACCCAAAATAATTTGCTGGTGAAAATTTCCTGATAAAAATCCTGATGCTCATTTGTACTTCGCCCTCCCGTGGGCGGGACATTTGGGAGGATGACCTAAGAGGGAAAATCGTGGCACTGCACCCCCTCCCCCCACGGACAACACCTTCATGCAGGGAGGGGTCGAATATCACGTGGAAAAAGGATTTCTGCAGATCGAAAAACTGTATCCAGTAACCACGGTGAAAAATATCCTCTCATCCACCACGTGCGATGCCCTCCCGGGAATCCGGCAGGCCCTCCGGGCATCGAATTATTTTGCGTCCTCCCCGAGGGCTTCCCGGCTGCGCATCTGATACAGGACCATCGGATCCATCTCCTTGTAAGTATCCTTCCCGGTCCGCATGATGACATTCGCAACACCGCTGTTGACAATCATCTTGGAGCAGAGAAAACAGGGCCATATCTGGGTTGTCTCGTCCGTTTCAACATCAAAACCTGCAAGATAGAGTGTACATCCCCGTGCGTGTTTCCCGGCCTGCAAAAGAGCGTTCATCTCGGCGTGGACACTCCGGCATCGCTCGTAGTTGGATCCGGAAGGTATATTGTGATCTTTTCTCCAGCAGCGGTTCAGCTCTGTACAATCCATCTGTTTTCGTGGAGCCCCCGTATACCCGGTTGACACGATGGTGTTGAACTCGTCCACGATGATTGCACCAAAGTTCCTCCTTAGGCAGGTTCCCTGGTGAGCGCACCGCGTTGCGAGATCGAGAAAGTAGTGCTGCCTGTTCGTCCGCATGAGGAAAACTATGGAATAGCCCGGTATTTAAGCGGTAGGTTACAGTATGAAAAGGCAGCACTTTCACGGAGCACAACCTTCACGATCTTAATATCCACGATGTTTCTATTCTCTGATATGAGCTATGACCGAAATCGCCCTTGTTGAAGTCCCTGCCATGAACGTGCTCGGGAGAAAGAAGAAGGGAACCTATGCTCTTATTCCGGAACTTCTGATGAACGTTTTTACCGTTGTCCAAAAGAAAAAGGCAGCCATAGCGGACCGCCGCTCTTTCTGTGCCATGAGACCTCTCCTGCGGCAGTTCTGGAAGCAAATGAAAAAAGGGACCGCAGAGATCGAAGTGGCAGGGCCGGTCAATGAACCGGTCAAGGGCACAAAGGAGATCAAGGCGTACGTGCTTCCCGGGGGGACGGATGGCACATGTCGTCCATAAAGGACCATACGAGACCTGCGAACCGACCTACCTCGCACTCTTTGCGTGGATTGAGGAGAACGGCCTGGCGATCTGCAGCCCTATCCGGGAGATGTACCCCAATGATCCCCGGGTTGTCCCCCCAAAGGATATCATTACGGATATCTATGTACCAGTCCGATAATATCCCTGATTGATGAAAACGGCGGGGAAAACCGGCCGCCAGGTTACCCGGATATCTGAAGCCATAACCAGACCATTAGGAGTATATGAAGAATGAAAAAAACAGGCACAAGGAAAAATTTCACATTACGGATCTTGTGCCTGGATCCCACCATCCCGGCCAGGGAGCCTGCCGGAGCGAGTGATGCAAGAAGCAAAAGCGAGTTTTCAGAGATCCTTCCCATCCTCACCTTTGCCCTGAGCTTGTCCCAAAGAAAAACAGCGAGCGCCAGGATATTGAGGCCGGCATATATTACCAACGCCGTACGAAGTGACTGGACGGCCATGATCGTGTGAACCCTCAGGTTTTTGATTACTCTTTCAGACGGAAGTGCCAGCGGCAGAACATTTCCTTTGGATGGGGGTCCGGCGGGGCAAATTCACATTCAATGCAGATCCGGGGATCGATCTCGCGTGCAAAACCGGTGAATTCCGCCCGGTGCATCTCACGGCAGACATACTCCCCCTCTCCCCGCCGCAGCCGGGCTTCCTGCGTAGGGCAGGAAGGTACCTCGATGACCACCTCACCGTCCTTTTCGATGATGGTGTAACCAACTATCATGGCCCATGGAAAATGACGAAGTGCCCGCACAAACCCGGTAAGGCCCTTTTCTGTTATCCCGAACCTGCGGACGATCTCCTTCGCCGCCATACCGGCAACTCTCCCCCAGACCTTCTCATTGACCTGTTCCGCAACCGGCTGCCCGTACTGGTCACTGATATTGATAAACCAGAACGCATCCACCACACGATAATACCAGAGAAGGAACTCGAGATAGCGGTGTTTGTCTTTGTTTCCCATCCGGTCAAAGATCTCAAGGTTCATTTCTCTCATTTGGGATCCCCTTTCAGCATGGGTATATCACTTCCATGATTGCCCGGCTTGTGGATTTGTCAGAACGGACTTAAAATAATCACTCTATCCGAGTTTATTGACGGTTCTCTTTGCTGCATACGCATCAAAAGGATTAGATCCATTTCCCGACAATCGGGATATCTGTGGGAAGACCGTAATTCAAACGGCGATCTACGGTCCCGT
>JAKLGN010000181.1 GCA_022710665.1 Methanoregula sp.
GTACTGGTCCTTGGACGGGATGTAGGACTCGGGCTGGTAATAGTCATAGTAAGAGACAAAGTACTCGACGCGGTTATTCGGGAAGAAATCGCAGAACTCCTGGTATAGCTGGGCGGCAAGCGTCTTGTTGTGGGCAAGGACGAGAGTGGGCCGGTTTGCGGCTGCTATCAGATTAGCCATCGTGAAGGTCTTGCCGGAACCGGTAACGCCGAGAAGAGTCTGGTACTGGCGGTCCTCCTCAAGTCCTTTGACCAGTGCCCTGATCGCTTCCGGTTGCGAGCCGGCCGGAGCAAAGCTGGAGATGAGCTGGAAATCTGTCACGGTGCTTAGCATTTCGGACGGTGATATTAAAAGGGATCGGGATGCGGCAGGAAAGTGAAGGTGACTATCCTTACAAATCTCCGCTCAGAGATCTGAAAATGATATGTATCCTGTTCATTACCTATTCAGGATCATGATTGATTAATGATTCCCTCCCTTGGGAGGTTTGAACAGCATGCAGTTCTGCAAGGATTTTTTATTCAGTTGTTTTTTCTTTTCGCTCATTCTCCTCATCGCACCCACAGGGGCAACACCGTATCCCATTCTCCTCGGGGGCCAGGTCACCGGATTGAACGAGACAAACCATACGTTAACCATCACGACAGACTGTGATCGGTTCACCTGTGACCGGACAATGCCGGAAGCTTATGAGGGTAGGGTACCACATGATCCTGTTTTTTCCTCGCTCCGGAAAGGAGACAGTGTCGTAGTGATGTTTAAAAGCTGGATGGGGGAATACCCCTGTGATATGGGGGAATACAAGGATAAGTGCACCATATCGGACCATGATCCCATCCCGGTTGGCCGCTGGGAGGGCATCTCGCGCGTTGTGCAGGAACGCGGGACCGGCCGCTGGCTGGCAACAGATCTTTTCGGAGACCCCGGGGCTAATCCGGTCCCGCTGATCCATAACTATTCTCTCGAATATGCACCCGGGCCGGACATTACCGTATGTCCCGTCAGTCAACCGCTCTGGGAATGTACAGCCGGCTATCTCAATATTAGCCTGATGCACAGCAACACCACCGTTGCAGAGACCCGGGCCCTCCGCAACGAGACTTTCGAGTATGAAGATCCGTATGACCAAACGACCGTAACCCTTCAGTTTTTCGAAGGCAAGGCAACACCGCAGCAGATGCCGAGCCCCGGTGGCTGTCCCTGCACGGATATGGAAGTTCATCTCCAGCCTGTACCAGCACTAAAAAGCGCCGGAATTGCTCTTCCCGCCCGGATCCGCTGCACCATCTGCAACGCAACAAACACCGGTCCCGTTTTTTTATCGCATTGCTCGCATTCTGCGTTGCAGCGGGAAGCAAACAGAAGCGAGGGTAAAAATGCCCTCTATCCATCGAATTTGGTGATATTTCCCTGGACAGGAACCTGAAAAGAAGGGTCGGCGCCCTCTCACCTGCTTCCCTGCCGGGTCATCGGGCAGACATTGCAGCCAGCCATCTCGCCAAAGCAGAAGAGGAAGCGTTCCCGGATGGTCCTTGGGAGCTTTTCCTCAGGGATCGGGACGAATCCGAAGGTCTTGTAAAACGAGATCAGGACAATCGTCGAGTGGATGAAGATCTGTTCTTTGCCGCACGCATCAATGAGTGCCTGGACAGCGAGCCGTGCATACCCCCTGCCCCGGAACCGCTCACTGGAAAAGACGCAGTCCATCTCAAGCCCGTCCGTGTGCCGGGTGCACCGGGCTGTAGCAGCGAGAATGCCATTCTCAAAGACGCCGAAGATCCGTTCCCCCGGCATGTCGCTCTTCTGGCCGCGGTACTCTTCCCATAATTTTTCTGCAAGCGGGAATTCCCCCTTTGTAAGCTCACGTACTTCAACACCCGGTCCGGTTCCTGCCATGTGTACCGGTGAGTCATTGATTGTCGTGGTATTTGAGCCTGACCCCGTATCCGCGGGAATTCAAGCGGTATTTAGCTGAGGCAGAACGATACCCGGACCAGGCAATCTTTCAGCCGCCGAGCCAGTCCCGGACCTTGGGGAGCGGCCGGGTGTTGAGGATATCCTCTGCAACGAGCCACCCGCGTCGTGCGGTAGCGATTGCGAGATCCATCTGCTGCAGCTCGCCGGTTGCGTAGGCATCCGAGCTGGCAGAGAAGGTGACACCAAACTCTTTTGCTCGCCTGCAGAGGATATCGGAGAGATCCAGTCTTGACGGATCCCCGTTGATCTCCAGCGCGACATGCTGTGCCGCTGCCGCATCAAAGACGGCAGGAAGGTCTATTTCGGAGGGGTCCCGCTTGAGAAGGATCCGCCCGGTCGGGTGGCCGAGAATATCAACGCTCTCGTTCTGGAGGGCTGCAAGGATGCGGTGCGTCATCTCATCGCCATCCATCCGCGATTGGGAGTGGACGCTTGCGATGACGAGGTCGAAGTCCTTCAGGACAGCCGGCGGGAGGTCGGGCGCCCCGTCCCCGCCAATAGTGCACTCGATCCCGTGGAGTACAACAATATCGTCTGACTCACGGTTCACCTGCTCGATCTCCGCACGCTGCTTTCCGACCTTCTCTTCAGTGAGCCCCCGGTCGATCCCGGGGCTCCTCACGTGATCGCAGATTGCAATATACTCATACCCCCGATCCCGGGCGGCAGCAGCCAGCTCCCGGACCGAATCTTCCCCGTCGCCATGG
>JAKLGN010000182.1 GCA_022710665.1 Methanoregula sp.
CTCAGGTATTAAGGAAACTTATGCGCATTCTCCTTCCCACCGGGGCTGCAACCGAATCCCTGGTGAGACGCGCTGCCGCAGGATATGATGCTGATGTCGTGGTGACCGGAGAGATTGCCTCGTTTCTTACCCCCCATGCACTCCGCAGACTCCTCAGACAGGAGAAGTACGACTGCGTGGTCATCTCCGGGATGTGCACGGCATCGTTCGAACAGGTAGAGCGCGATACCGGCGTTGCCATCTGGCGGGGGCCACGCCATGCTGCAGATCTTGCAATGGTGCTGCCGCTGCTTGGAACGGGGACTTTATCGCGGACCATTCCCGCAGACGATTTTCTCAGCGCCAGAAGGGCTGAGGGTGCCCTGCGCAGGATCGGGGAGCAGGAACAGGAGGCCGTTCCTGATTTTCTTATCCGCGGGGTAAAAATCGGCGGGAATTCCCGGATCAAGGTGCTGGCGGAGGTCATGGACGCACCCCGGTGCGAAGATATCCGGAGCATGGTAATGAGCTATCTTGCTTCGGGAGCCGATATTGTCGATCTCGGGTTCGGGTTCGATGCCACACCGGAGGATGTAACCCGGGTTTTTTCCCTTTTGTCGGATATCGATGCCCCGCTTGCCATTGATACACAGGATCCATCCCTTATCCGGGCAGCACTCGGCCGTGCCGATATCGTGCTCAGCCTTGAGGACGCCAACCTGCCGGTGATAGGAGAAGAGGTAGCAAAAGCAGGGCTTGCCGTTGTCGTAGTACCAGGGAACAGCACCCTGATGAAAAATATCGCTCTTGCAAAAAAAGCCGGTATTCGCTGTATCATTGCTGACCCGCTCCTCCAGCCGGTAGGTTCCGGGTTCACCCGTTCGCTGGGCCGGTTCAAAACGTGCAGCTGCCCGATCTTTTTTGGTGCGGGGAATGTCGTAGAACTGCTCGATGCAGATTCGATCGGGATGAACGCACTCCTCGCGGGTATTGCCGCCGAGGCTGGCGCCTCCATCATCTTCACGAGCGAGCACTCCGATAAAACCCGGGGGTCCATCCGCGAGATGCGGCGGGCAACAGAGATGATGGTTCTCGCACGGGACCGGCCATATCCCAAGGATCTCGGGATTGATCTGCTGGTCCTCAAAGAGAAACGGCGCCGGCGCGAGCCGCCGCTCGAATATGATTCGTCGCGCCAGGCCCGGCCGATGCCTCAGGATATCACCTATGATCCCAAAGGCAATTTCCGGATTGGGATTGAAGGTGACCAGATCGTTGCCGTCATTCACGGCAAGGCCATAAAGGGTTCCCGCTGGCAGGACGTCCTCTCCACGCTCCTGTCACAGGGAAACATTTCCCTTCTCGACCATGCCGGGTACCTTGGCCGGGAACTCTACAAGGCGGAGCTCGCGATCCGGTACGGACGGAGCTTCGAGCAGGACGGGGAATTCTGAAAAGGTCTGGTTTGATACTTTTATCTCCTGCAACATTGTACCATTACTGCATGGTTTCACAGGTTCGCGCATCCCATATCCTTGTCAAAACCGAAGACGAAGCAAACCGCATCCTCAAGCGCATCACGGATGGTGAAGACTTTGTCGCGGTTGTAAAAAGATTCTCGTCCTGCCCGTCGCGCAAGAACGGTGGCGATCTCGGATGGTTCGGTAAGGGGATGATGGCCGCCGAGTTCGAGCAGGCTGCATTTGCCGCAGATAATGGCACGGTTGTCGGGCCGGTCAAGACCCAGTTCGGCTACCATGTCATCAAGGTGACGGGAAAGAAATAATTTCCTGGCTAAATATGGACTCAAAATTTTTTCTCGGGATCGGCCTAGCCATTGTCCTCGTCTTTGCCGGCGCAGCCGTATATTCAAGCTTCGCTAAGTTGTCGGACACACCCCGGGCAACGGGCGATCGTGATGTCCTGTACCAGGTTTCAACCATTGATGCCCTCATGCAGGGGGTCTATGACGGGGTCCAGCCGGTCGGGGAGATCCGTAAACACGGGGACTTCGGTATCGGCACGTTCGATGCCCTCGACGGAGAGATGATCGTACTGGACGGGGTTGTGTACCAGGCAACGGCCGACGGCCGGATCCATGCCGTCGCTGACAGCATGACGACCCCGTTTGCTACGGTGACCTGCTTCGACCGTGACCTTTCCGCAACAACCGAAAGGCCGATGAACTTTTCTGTCTTCTCCACCACCATGGCCGGTCAGCTCCCTGCCGAAAATATGGTTTACGCGGTGCGGATGCACGGGACATTTCCCTTCCTGAAAGTCCGGGCAATACCCGCACAGCACAAACCCTATCCCCCGCTTGCCGAAGCTGCCAAAAACCAATCGGTCTCTACCTATTCACAAACCACCGGAACAGTTGTCGGTTTCTATACCCCAATCTTTTTCCAGGGGCTCAATGTTGCCGGCTACCATCTCCACTTCATCCGTGATGACCGGAAGACCGGGGGGCATATCCTTGATCTCACCGTACCGGCAAACACAACGGTCGAGTACGACATTACTCCCGGTTTTACCATGATCCTGCCGACGAGCGGCGATTTCACCGGTGTCGATCTCTCACACGACCTGAGCGGGGATCTCGCAAAGATTGAGCAATAGACAGCCTGCGATCCTAAGGAGAATATTTTTGCGATCGAAACTAACAGAATGGTTACAACACTGCACATGTTATGTGAGGAGCAGGC
>JAKLGN010000183.1 GCA_022710665.1 Methanoregula sp.
CGGTAAATCTGTTCCAGGAGCAGGAGCCGGGTCATCGGGTGCGTGAAAGTCATTTTCGACAGCGAAAGCCGAAAATCGCTCCGGGAGAGAACGCCAGGGGAAACGCCGATATCCCCGCCAATCACAAAAACCACCTGATTCTTCCCACTCAGTTCCCACTGCCGGAAGGCATCTGCCAGATCCTCGCTTGACCAGGTCGTCCCGTTCACATCAAGGGCAACAACGTGCGAACCGGACGGAATCGCAGCCAGGATTCGCTCGCCTTCCTTTTGCCGGGCAGCCGACTCCACGGATCCGGATGCCGATGCCGGACGTTTTTCCTCCGCCAGTTCAAGGATTTGAAGTTTCGCATACGGGCGGAGACGTTTCTCGTACTCGGCAATCCCCACCCTCACGAACGGTTCCTTGATTTTGCCGACTGCAATAATCCGGATCTGCATGTTGTGCCGCACAAATTACCCTATGTTTCAACAGACGGGGATGCGATAAAAAATTATCCGAATATCTTTTTTGACTCCTCAAGGGCTTCTACGGCAGGAAGTACTTTTCCGGTCAGGAACTCGATGCATGCACCGCCGCCGGTGGAGATATGGGTAAAATTCTGGTCAAGGCCCATCTTCTCGATGACGGCTGCCGTGTGACCGCCGCCAACAACCGAGAAATCCACCCGTGACGCGGCTTTGAGCATCTCGTAAGTACCGGTGGCGAAGTCCGCATCCTCAAAGAGTCCGGCCGGACCATTGAAGACCACCGTTCCCGATGTTTTGAGTACCTTGACAAAATCATGGATTGCATCCATGCCGATATCGAGAACCGGTGCGTCCCGGGGGATCTTCTTGATGGGGTATTCTTTCCGGAGGTTGTGTTCACGGACGGCAACCGATCCGGGCAAAATGACGCGGTCCTTGTAGCCGGAGAGGATCTCTTTTGCCTTCTCAATCTCTGCCTGGTATTTCAACTGGGCAATCAGCTGCGTGGAGGGTTTTCCGATATCATACCCGGCAGCAAGCAAAAAGACGTTTGCTACAACCCCTGTCACGAGGACCTGATCGGCAATTCCCCGGTCCAGAACATGGCGTGCGACATCGATCGAGTCATCGACTTTGGTGCCTCCGAGCACCATACAGACCGGCCGGGGTGCATCCGTGAAGACTCTGGAGAGGGTGGATACCTCTTTTTCCATCAGGAGACCGCCCGCGGATCGCATTGCAAGCGGGAGACCGACAACAGTCGGCTGCGAGCGGTGTGCTGTACCGAACGCATCGTTGACAAATACATCGGCCATCGAGGAGAGCTTCCTGACAAGGTGCGTTTTTTTCGCCTCTTCCGGTTTTAATGTCAGGTTCTCCTCTGCATTGAACCGCACATTTTCGAGCATGACCACATCACCGATCTTCATGCCATGGATGACTTCCCGTGCGTGACGGCCGAAGATGCTGTCCACGTACTTGACCGGCTTTCCGAGAAGGTATCCCAGCTTCTCGGCATGGGCTTCGAGTGTGGTAAAGTCCTTCTTTCCCGGGCGGCTCTGGTGGGAGACGATCACGAGACGGCTGCCCGAGAGAGCTTTGATGGTTGGAATGTGTTCCCGGAACCGTTTGTCGTCGAGAATAAGATTGGAGGAAGGATCAATCGGGGAATTGAGATCAAGCCGGAGCAAAACGGTCTTTCCATCAGCACCAAGTTCCCTTATTGTCCCGATAGTCATCCGCATTTCACCGTTCCTTTCTATGAACTGCTCCGTGCTTTTACCCGCTTCATCCGGAAGAGCTCTTCGCGTTCCATCTCGTCCAGGCGCATCTTGATGAAGTCCCGTGCCTCCGTGAGTTCGGGGATAACCTTGAATTCGAGAGCGTTCACCCGGCGCTTTGTTTTCTCGATCTCATCAAGAAGCCGTTTCATCGTTGTCTCGATCTCCGCACTCTGGATGATGGCTTCGACGAGCTCTTCGAACGCAGAAGCGGTCTCGTCAATGACGGTCGATGTACCAAGTACACCATAACCACGGTCTACGACACTTTTTCTGACTTTCCTTGATTCAATCTGGGGCACAACGACACCCATGATATTCTTGCTCTTCAGGGTTATCTGGGGCACTTCCTTGACTGAGAATGCGGCAGATTTCACGCCGATTGCACCCTCAACGGTATTGGCAACCGCCATCATCTCTGCAGCACGCTCGTACTTCAGGAGAAGGTCCCCCCGCGTGTCCTTTGCGTTTGCCAGAATCTTGAAAAATTCCAGGATCAGTCCATCGCGCTTCATCTTCAGGATCTTGTAGCCGCGCTCGGAGAGCTGGATCTTCCGCTTGAGGTTGATCAGTTCCGAACGGGTCGGCTTGATATCGCGCAGCGCCATGGACTTTACACCTTCTTTGCACCGGTCTTGAACTTCGGGTGGTACTTGTTGATCAGGTCGCGGTCGATACGCGTGAGCTGGTCTACCGGCAGTGTCGAGAGGAGGTCCCACCCGAGGTTCAGGGTGTCCTCGATCGTCCGGTCCTCATCATATCCCTGCCGGACAAAGCGGTTCTCGAAGAGGTCGGCGAACTCGAGGAGCAGGCGATCACGCTCGGAGAGGGCATCCTTCCCGACGATAGCCACGAGACCGCGGAGGTCATTGCCTTCTGCGTACCCTGCATACATCTGG
>JAKLGN010000184.1 GCA_022710665.1 Methanoregula sp.
TGCGTTCGATTGGTTCACCGGCAAACACCTTCTCGTACACGAGAGAGGAAAACCGGTCATAGAGTCTCTCCTTGTCCGGGTCGGACGGGAACACAAAGAACTCCGCAGCCCGGTAGTAAAACGCGGCATTGATCCACCGCTCATCAGATACCGCCTGTTCCGCAAGACTGGTCATGACTCCTTTCCAGTCGTCGAATGTCCGGATCTGTCCGCCGACCCATTTCACGTCTTCAAGCCGGGCGTACCCCAGGGAATACCACCGGTTGAGCTGGAAGTTGATGATCTTCACGTTATTGAAGTCATGATAGCCGACCGGAAAATCAACTGTCATCATGGCTGATCATCTCTGCTTCTGCATTACACGTGCCGGATTACCAGCATTGTTCCGTACATGTCCGAAACCTCATCAACTATTGCATCGCACAATTCCCTGAGTACATGAGAAAGCTGACCGTCTCGGTTACCCTCAACACGGCATTCGTGCACTTCATCAGGGCCACGGCAGGTTTTTATGAGAAGATCGAGGTCCTCGAAATTCTCAAGGAGAACAATGCAAAAAGGTACACCCTCGGGATCGCACGGATCCTGCTCACAGAAGGGTATTCCCTGAACAAGGTACATTTTCCCCGGCACTTCAACATTCTTGACGTGTTCGAATCTCAGGATCGCGAGCACTTCTGCCTGGTCAAGGTTTCCATGCCCCCGCAGTTCCTCTCTATGCTGCACTGGACCGATGTCGACGTGATCTGGGAGCGCCCGCTGCTCTTTACGCAGGAGAGCATCACGTTCAGCTGTACCGGCCCGGAACCGGCTCTTGAGAATGTCGTGCAATTCTCAAAACTTCTTGGCACGGTAACATCCATTGCATACGAGGCTGCCGGTTATCGCGGTTACCAGGTCCTCCCTCAGCTTTCTGAAATGGAACGGCTCGTCCTTATCGCCGCTATCGGTTCCGGGTATTATGAGTACCCGCGGAGAATCAGTGCAACGGAACTAGCCTATACGCTCGGGTACAGCAAGTCCACGCTCATCGAGTATCTCCGGAAAGCAGAGAACAAGGTGTTTGAGGAGATCTCGGGGGTTTGACCTGACCGATACTTCATGGCTGCCGTGTCTTCCCCTGCAGAAAAGGTTTAAAGGCGTCCCTTCCCATTTTTTTGCATGAAACAGGGCAGGAAAAATCCTGAGAAGGAGGAAACTGTCAGCAGGAAACCGGAACCGGCAGAAGGCGGCAGCAAAAAAGCAGGGAGTGACGATGCCGGTTCCTTTAAGGTAACCAGCGACCTGATCGGGGGCAATCTAAATGGTATCGATGGCATCCGGGCCCTCCAGATGATCGCCGTGGGAATCGCCATTCTGGTACTGGTCTGGTTTGTTCTCCACAATATTCTGCATAGTATCTGAAACCTGCCCTTTCAGGAGTTCCTCTTGTACCGATATCGACTAAAGCGTCAGAAAATACTTAAAGGAATATCACAACAATTTTCAGGCGTTACATAATACGTTATTGCAGCGTTAAAGAACAAGATCCCGCTCCCGATGGAATGTTTCATGCCCACTCACAGACGCCGCAACCAATCACTGCTGACAAAGGCCCTCGAATTCCTTGCATCTGACCTGGGCATCGTGACCATCACCGTCCTGACTATCCTCTGCATCTATCTTCTCGATACCATGACTCCTCTGGGAGAGCCGGTCTGGCTTCTCTATCTCATTCCCCTTGCCCTGTCGTACTGGTCAGACAGGTATTACGCAATTCCCGCAGTCTTCATCGCCATCGCACTCTTTTTAATTGCAGGCTTTCTCCTCTCTCCCCAGGGAATTGCCGTCAACTACGCCATACTCATGCGGTTTACCTTTTTCCTCATTTTTTTCATCGCAGCGATCCTTCTCTGGTGGGTCCGCCGAAAGCAGATAACAGAAGAGAGATTGTAACTGCTCGGCACAAATAGACCGGCACTCAGCGGATTCGCCAGCTCTGGTACTCCTCCGTTGCGTTCTTCATGTCCTCCCAGAGCCATGCCATCCGGTCGAGGAACCAGAGTTTCCCGCAATAGACGAGTGCCATGCCAGACAAGGTTGGCCAGAGATCGAACGCGAAAACCCCCCAGAAGACAAAGAGGATCCCGATACCGGAGACACCGGAGAGAATATCCGGGACGGTCCGGTGGTGCACCGGCACGGGAACGACATCACGGTTCAGCCAGACACGCTCTCCCATCACAGCCTTTGATGCCCAGTGATCGAGCGATGCCGGTGCCAGCAATATGCGGGGATTATACCAAGTCCAGAGAATGGCAAGGGCAACCGGGATAACCGCATACCATCCGAGCCAGAGCCGGCTCCAGAATGCGATCACGAGGATAGGCAGCACAGTATTGCGCAGGGCTACGCTCCCCGGGTTCGCATGACGCAGCCAGGTCTCGTCGTCCAGTGCAAAGGCCCGGGCAATCTTCCGCTCAAGCGTCATGATGTACCACTACGGTTTTTATGGGAATTATCATCTTCGCTTGGGTGAAGTGTACCGGTTACCTTCCTGCTATCTTTTAGAGAAAAAATAAGGGTATAGTCTCATTTTAACCACCAACCCGAAATCGAAATCATGACGTGAAATCTGCGTGAGATGGAGCTCCA
>JAKLGN010000185.1 GCA_022710665.1 Methanoregula sp.
CGACTTTACGCACATGATGGCCCTGACCGAAGAGATCATATCATCCATTGTTTTCGAGGTCCACGGAAAACATGAGATTCCTTTCGGGGATATCACCCTGAATTTCAGGGCGCCATGGAAGAAGCTCTCGATGGCGGATGCCGTTAAGGAGATCGCGGGGATCGATATCTTCGCCCATAGTGTCGCCGAGCTCCGCAGCCTTGCACGGGAGCACCAGCTCGAAGACCCGGACAAACCGCAGAGCCAGCGGGAGTACCTCATCGCCTTCTTCGAAGGCCTTGTCGAAGAAAAACTCGTCCAGCCTACCTTTATCCACGACTACCCGGTCGAGAACTCGCCCCTGGCGAAGCGCCACCGCTCCAAAGACGGCTTTACCGAGCGGTTCGAGCTCTTCATAGCCGGCATGGAGGTGGGCAATGGCTTCTCGGAGCTGAATGACCCGATTGATCAGAAGGAGCGGTTCGAGGCACAGGACGAAAAGCGCCGGCTCGGGGATGTCGAAGCCCAGATGATCGACTACGACTTCATCAATGCCATCGGGTTCGGCATGCCCCCGACGGGAGGGGTGGGGATAGGTATCGACCGGCTCGTGATGCTCCTTACCAACAATGATTCCATCAAAGAAGTTATCCTGTTCCCGTCAATGAAAAAACTCAAAGAAGGGGGAGGGGAGGAAGCAGCCGGGACACCAGCGGACAAGTCATAGCCTCTTTTTTCCTGCTCATAAATTCTGTCTGCCCCCTATAAGGCTGATGCCCTCCTTCGTTGGTAAATCCGATATATCTTTTTCATCGCTGTTACGGCAACCGTGACTGAGCCCTCACGGGATTTTGCACGTTCAATATGTATATAGGGCGGTGAATGGATTCACTGCTATATTCAAGGGAGGAAGCAAGATGCCAACGATAAAAGATGGAAAACTGGAACTGCTCACCGACAAGAACAGTACGCTGGTGCTCGTGGACTACCAGCCTACGATGTTTGCCGGTGTTGCATCAGGGGACAAAACGATCATCCGGAACGCTGCGTACTGCGCTGCCAAGGCCGCAGCCATCCTCAGTATCCCGGTTGTCCTTTCGACCATCAATCCACAGAACAACGGAAATTTCCTTGCAGAGGTTACAAACCTTTTTCCGGGCCAGGAAGTGTATGCCCGGGCCATTCCCAGCTTCGATGCGTTTGAGGATGAGAAAACGTATAATGCGTTTACAAAGACCGGGCGGAAAAAGATGGTCGTCTCGGGGCTCTGGACCAGCATGTGCTTTGCCTATACGGCTCTGCACGGGCTTAAAGAGGGATATGAGGTGTACGGGCTGATGGATGCCGCGGGAGATTCAACACCCGATGCCCATAAGTACGGGATCAGGCGGATGCTGCAGGTTGGGGTCATTCCCATCACGGTTGAGTCGCTCGTTTCGGAATGGATGCATGCATGGACCAACCCAAAAGCCGGGGAGTTAGTAAAGGAGGTATACTCCAGGTACGGGTACATGATCGGCATGGGGAGATCCTGAGCCGGAGCCTTTCACTGGTATGTAACATTCTATTCCTTTTTCCAACCCCAAGTTATGTTCGGACGCTTGCCGGGATCGTTTTCTTTCTACCGATGACCCGAGCAATGCAGGCAGGTATAACTGCCTGGCAATGAGAACCACCACAACAAGTACCACAATTTCCCTCACGTGGGGGGTACTGTCATATCCCGTACCTTTATTCCTCCCAAATTCCTATGCCCCATCATATGCCTCATGCCAAAACGATAATAAGAAAGTCTCTCTCCCGTGAAACATTGGAGGGGGCCGGCGTCCGGCTCCACCGGGGTTTCGGCTATAATGATATCCCGCACTTTGACCCGTTCCTGATGTTCGATGACTTCCGTGCAGACCGGCCGCAAGATTATCTTCCCGGTTTTCCATGGCACCCCCACCGGGGCATTGAGACCGTTACCTACATGCTGGAGGGAACCGTTGAGCATGGGGACAGTATGGGCCATAAGGGCAACGTCCATGCCGGGAGTGTCCAGTGGATGACCGCAGGCTCCGGCATCATCCACCAGGAGATGCCAAAGCCGGTTAACGGCCGGATGGGGGGATTCCAGCTCTGGGTTAACCTCCCCCGGAAAAACAAGATGATAGACCCGCGGTACCAGGAGATCCCGGCTGAAGAAATCCCTCAGGTCACGCTGCCGGGCGGTGCAGGTGTCAGGATCATCAGCGGAAACGTCGGCGGAATCGCCGGACCCGTCCGTGATATCTTGGCGGAACCGGAGTACCTGGACGTAACGCTCGAACCGGATGCCCGGTTTTCCCACCCGGTAAAACCTGATTACATGGCCGCGGTCTACGTGATCGGTGGTACCGGCAGATTCGACCAGATCCGGAAAGAGGAACTGGTGAACCGGACACTGGCTTTGTTCAGCAAGGAAGGAGACTCCATCGATGTCCATGCTGGTGGCAGGGGGGTAAGATTCCTGTACTTATCCGGAAAACCCCTCCGGGAACCCATTGCCTGGGGCGGTCCCATCGTCATGAACAC
>JAKLGN010000186.1 GCA_022710665.1 Methanoregula sp.
ATCACCTGCGTTTCGTTCTGGAGGTCATAACCATGGGTATCCTTCGTATAGCCCAGCGACCGGAGCTTCTCAACGGAAACCCGGACCTCGTCGGGCCGGATGTGCGTGAGGGGCAGGTCGATCATGTCAAACCGTGTGGTGCCGTCCTTGAAGACCCAGATGTTCCGGATCGCCCGCAGGATGCCTTTTTCCATCGGTTCGACAGTCTTCTCCTTCGAGATAACCCCCTTGACTCCTTTGACGAGGGCGATACTGTCGGTTTTGAGACCAAGGCGCCCCATGACCTTCGCGTACTCCCCTTTCACATCCAGGGTCACCCGCTGGCTGCAGGTGGCGGGAGCGTCACAACCGGGACAGCGGGGAAGCGTTGTTTCCCGACCGCACTTCGTGCAGGTGAAGATCGCATCGGTATGCCCCCCGCACTTCTCGCACCGGCAGAGGTACCCCATCTCCCCGCACTGCGAACAGCGCCGCCGTCCCACCTCGATCTCGATGATCCCACCTTCTTTCTGGAAGTCGAGTTCCGTATCGTTGGCATCGGTCTCTGCCGTATGGGCAGATGCGGACTGGAAGGAACGCCGGGCACCGCCCGAGTCCCCGAGCGGAAAGAGCCCGTGGGGTGGTGGGTTCATCTTCCGGGGCTTGGACTTGCCCGGCCTGCCCATGCGTCCTCCAATCCGGGTGCCGGACCGGGACCGCAGCTTCAGGCCGCTGAGGTGCATGACCAGGTCCAGCGGGGACGCTCCTTCCGGTGCATCCCCCCAGGCTGCCCGTTTTTTCAGGTTTTCATCAAGCCCAAGGCAGGACTGGAATGCCCGGTACGTCCGTATTCGGACCATGTCCTCCCGGACCTCATGGGGGAGGAGGATATCTTCGAGCATGGTTTTTGTTGCCACCTCCAGCGGGAGCAGGATTCCGTCTTTGGTGATCCGACCCTGCCGGGCAACGGTATCGGAGAGTGCCCGGATCTGGTCGGCCGTCATGTCATCCCAGAACCACGTGTATGCCGGATGCAGGTACCCCCCGGCACGGGCCATTGTCAACGCCTCCTCCTCATCCTTCGGCACTACGGCTCCAACTCCGGCATCCAGCTGCCACCATTCGGAGCAGTATCCCGCCGGTACGAGCGGGTGATTGTTCTCCAGAAATTCACCGAATGAGATAAGGATCTCGCCAACATCCAGAATCTTATCTATCCCGGCATTCAGCCGTTTTGCGGTTGCCTCGTCGTCGATCCTGAGCACGTCACCGTTCTTCAGCCGGACGGTCGGCCCCTCTATGGAATCGACGGGCACGACACCACAGGCTTTGCCCGGCCGTTCGGTCTTCATCTGGGTACCGGTTGCAAGGAACTCCCCGAGGACGTAGAGAGTAGCCGGGTTCATGCCGGCTGCGGCGAACCCGGTATTCCGGGACCGTCCGTACCGGAGCCGGAACCCGCCCTTGCGCATCGGGTAGGCGAAGACCGGCCGGCCGCCGATCAGGTCGCGAAGGTACTTGTCAAGGGGCTTTATCCCCACGCTCTTCTCACCATCGCTGCTTTTGGCTGCACCGGCGATGAGCGTATCGAGCCAGTCCCAGCCCTGCATCTTCATCTTGTCGACACGGCCTTTCAGCTTCCGGGCCTTGCCGGCGATCCCCTCGCCAATGACAAGCGCCATGCCGCCGCGGACCACATTCGTCTCCACCCGCTCGAGGTTGCGGTGGCCTGCAACCTCCTCCTGTTCGGTGGCCTCACCATCCACACAGACCGGGCAGTTCTCGATGATAAGCCGGATCTCGGCCTCACTCGGGAGATACTGCAGGTTCATAATCGAGTTGTACTGCCGGATCTCCTCGATGTACCGCTCCACCTCCTCCTGCCGCGGGATATAACGGTTGATCCCCAGTTTCTGGCGCACGTAGTCCCCCACAAGTACGGACATGGCCTGTGCCGTCCCGCCGGCACTCCGTATCGGGCCGGCATAAAAAATCATCAGGTACTGGCTGCCGTCGTCGTTCTTGCCAAGAGCGACCTTGGCTATACCTTCCGTGGGTGCAGCAACGACGCCTTCCGTCAGGAGTGCCATCGACACGCGGATCGCATGGTCAAGGACTTCCCCGATGTCCTTCTCCCCGAATTTGCGGGCAACGAAGTCGTCACCGATGCGGAGGGCAGCCTCCTCGCGGGACATGGTTGCTTCAAGCTCGCGGATACGCACGGCAACTCCCTTAACCCCGACCAGCACCTCCACACGGTCGGCAAGATCACTGGCAATCGGGATCTCCACATCAAGAGACGGATCAAGCCCGAAGGATCTGGCCACTTTTGCTATCGCAATAGCCCGATGCAGTTCATCGAGCAGCGACTTCTCGTAGGCCTGCATCGCGGGCGAGATCTCAAGCATACCGGTAGGATTCTCTTGGGGGGGATTTATGGGTTGGGATTATGGTTTTCGCTACGTGCCCGGAATCTCCCGGCACCCGTCTGCAGCCTGAA
>JAKLGN010000187.1 GCA_022710665.1 Methanoregula sp.
CGGAAAAATTCGCCAGCTGACTTCAGGATCACCCCGGTATCATTCACCGCCTGGTTAGCGCGCGTCAGGAGGTTTTTCAATGCGGTGTCGGTTGTTTCCTTGTATTTGTCTGCAAGGGATGCAAGTTCCGCAGATTTCAGGCTTACCCGGATGGCCAGATCGAAGTAGAGGGTAACGCACTCGAGCAGGGTCAGGGCGTTCAGGTCTTTTTCCCTGTCGTCGAAAATCTTACTGGTCATCAGAGGAGGAATATCCAGGAGATAATTGTTGCAGATATAGATGGGTCGTGGCGGGGATGCAGATGCCAGTTCTCCTGCGACTGCGGTAATAAGGGCATCGGTGCTGACCTTCATTTCCCTCCCGGCCATCTTATAATCCGTTCTGAAGTAACCGGCAATCTCGGCCAGTGCGTTTACCGCGTACGGTGCGGCGAGGAGGGCAGGACCGATGATGGGTGCAATTCTGACACCCTTCTCATTTTTGACATCCTTCTCATGTATTTCCTTGATTAATTGTTCGTTGCTGTCAATCTGAGCCCTGAATGCGATGTCAAACATCCTGAACTGAAGGAGCATTTCGATATATGGCAGATCGCCACCGGCAGAATTAAGATTATCAACGATCAGGATCTTCGAATCCTTATCCAGGTTGTTCATTTTTGTCAGGATTCTGTCCCTGATCGCGAGGGCCGCCTTATGTACCGAGGCGTAGGCAACCGGTTCGGCAAAGTATCCGAATTTATCCGAAAGCGATACCTCCCCGGTTGGCTGGGTTATCGTTACCTTTGGAAGGTAGTCCTTGATATTTTTCAACTGGTCCTTGAGGGTATCAAGGTCGCTTTTTACCGTCTCGATATCCTTATCCTTTCCCCCGTCGGGATTTTCCGGGGGCTTGTCCGGGGGCTTGTCCCCATTGGGGGGTGTTGTTTCTTCCGTCATGACTCAGTCCTTCTCAACGTTTCTTCCGGCAGTATCTTGTTATTTTAAATGAAAGATACCAGTAGAAGAATATAAAATTTTCTTAAAGGCTGGTCATGAACGCCGACACCCGATCTGCCCGGTCTCTCTTATCAGGTCCATACCGACTGAACCTGTCCGTTTCCATACCTATTTATTTTCCCGGGCGTACTGCTTCATCATGCCCGGTATCTCGACCTGCTGCCTGATGGCAGAACCCCTGGCTGCAGCGCTCGACCGCCTTGCCCCGCTCACGGACCTCATCGAGGTGATGGACGAAGGCCCGCACCTCATCACCGATACCAGCCTGTTTGAGAGTTACACGCAGTCGTTCACGGTCCACGCCCCGTTTCACGGGGTCAACATCGCGAGTCTCTTCGAGCCCATACGGAGGGCGAGCGTGCAGGTGACGGCAGAGTGTTTCAGAAACGCCGGGGCGCTCGGGGCGCCGGTCGTGGTCCACCCGGGGTATTATGCCTGGGAGCAGGAGCGGGAGGCGGCGGACCGGCAGTTCCAGGCTTCTCTTTGGGATCTGGAGCATGTTGCCCGGGAGTATTCGGTCAATTTCTGGTTTGAAAACATGGGGAACATGAACTTTTTTAACCTCAGGACCCCGGAAAGCCTTCCCCTGATAAGGGATACCGGCCTTGTGCTCGACACCGGCCATGCCCACCTCAACGGCTGCCTTCGTGAATTCCTCAGCACGCCGTTTCGCCACATGCACCTCCACGACAACCACGGGAAGGCGGACACCCATAGCGCGATAGGCGAAGGGATAATTGATTTTGTGCCGGTAAAAAAAGCCCTGGAACGGACCGGCGCCACAGCCGTGCTCGAGATGAAGGACTTTCCTTCGGTCATCAGGAGCTTAAAGGTGCTGGACGGGATGTGATCCGGCGGGATAGTTACCTACCGGTTCGTTTTCTTGTCTGCCGGCAGCGCTGCGAGAATGAGGAGCAGGGCAAGGATCGTGCGGAAGCGGGTCATGGAGTTGTCACCAGTGGCCGAGGTTGGACCGTGAAGTTCATTGTTATCGTCCATCGTGGACAGGGTTTGTTATTGGCAAAATCGCGACAATCTGACATCGCCCATTCTTCTTGCCGGTATTTATCAAAAGCTCGTACAAACTCTTCGGACTCTTCCGTCGTGAACCCAAGAGCGATACCGGTTTCATAATAAAACTGGTTCCGGTCCTGAATATACAGTGTATGGGGACGATCCGGGTTTGTTTGATATTTTTTCAGGACACCCTTTTCCATGCTGTCAGAATACTGATCGATCTGTTCGGGGGAAAGGTTCCAGTGCATCTTATCGTTCCAGGATACCAGGAGCATACTGAAATTTCTCACTTCCATATCAGGCATAGGTATCGATCCTGAATATGATGTTATCGTGGTCCGGAGTACCGCATGTGTCGGTCTGACTGTTACCATGCCCAGGTTTTGCAGGGTCAGATTACCGGAAGCGTTTTTTTCTTTCCCGGCCTGCTCGCCTGAACACCCCGCCGCTACAAGC
>JAKLGN010000188.1 GCA_022710665.1 Methanoregula sp.
CTCCTTTCATAATAATACCGGACCGGGCAGGCATGGACACGGACAAGGTCAGAGATAGTGAAATTTTTTACCGGGGCCGGCATGAATGTTTCCGGATATATTGTAAGGAAACCTGTCCTGATTATACTAACCCTTCCCTGTATTTTTCTGCCGGATGAAAAGGTGATCCTGATCCCCGCTCCGGAGAAAACCGGTTTTTGGTCCATTGTTCTTGGTCCTGAGTGATGATGAGCAGGGCCCTGTCGCATATCCCGGAAGTGCGGGGATTGTCGGACTTCTTCTCCTTCCGTGAACAGCACGCTCCCCCTCAGGGAAGAGGCACTCCCTGGAACCATTCCCCTGACTCCCCTCAGCAATTTTCCACTCACAGCATCACCCCGCGTGCGGTATGCTCATATACTCAGCCATATACAACCGATCAGGAGGAACAAGCCTTTGTGCGGCCGGTACTCGCTGATCTGCATCGATGATCTCGGAAACCGTTTCCGGGTGTTCGACCCGATGATGGGTGCCCGCTCCCGGTTCAATATCGCACCGGCGAGCGAGATGCCGGTCATCATACGGCCGGAAAAGAATGAACTTGCGGTCATGCGATGGGGGCTCATCCCCCGCTGGACAAAGGATGTCCGCACTGCACACCCCCTCATCAATGCACGGGCGGAGACTCTTGCAGAGAAGCCTGCATTCCGGTCCCTGCTGAAAGCTCACCGGTGCCTTGTTCCGGCGAGCGGTTTTTTTGAATGGAAGCATGAAGGGAAGGTGAAGACTCCCTATTATATCCGGCTTACCGAAGACCCGATCTTTTCATTTGCCGGACTCTACGACCAGTGGCATAACCCGGAGGGTGTGACCGTGAGCACCTACACGATCATTACCTGTGATGCGAATCCTCTGATAATGCCGCTGCATAACCGGATGCCTGTCATCCTCTCACGGCAGAACGAGGAACGCTGGCTGGATCCTGAACCGGTTTCCCCTGGGGATCTGAAAAGAATCCTTGTACCTTACCCGGCCGGAACCATGGAAGCCCTGGCGGTATCAGATCTCGTGAATAACCCGAAGATGGATGACAAGCGCGTAATCCAGCCACGGGATTCTTTAACCGGAACACAGACACACGTATTGGAGTAACCTCGTGGTGGACCCCTGCCCGGGAGCTGCGAACCTGCGCATCACGACCCTCTCCATAAAAAATGTCCCCGGTGTGGCGGGGGACGTTGAACTCTACTCCAGTGATATCTCGGTGAAATGCAGCAATTGCGGGTTTGTTGTCTACAACGACATCGCGTCCTGCGTCGAATGGTGCAGGCATGTAAAGGAATGTGTGGGCGAGGAAATGTACAACAAAGTAATGTTACAAAAGAACGTGCCGGTTAATAAATAACCGCTCCGGAGAAATCAAAAAAAATCTTACCGCCACCGGGGCATCCTCCCGTGAGGATAGTGCCGTATTACCTGAAAGAAACGATGTCGCATTTTCGGTTCTGTAGAAAACCTATTTCAAAAGATGATCACCCCCCTTGCGCCATTCCTGCCCCCTTTAGGGCGGTGGTGCTTTTGATGCCTCGGAATTGCCTGTACGAAATTCTTTCCCCTTTTGTATGCAGGTAATACGGCACTATCGCAACTAGGGCGCCTCAGCGGCGGGGCGGAGCCGCTGGAGCGTCATGGTATACTAAATGATTTCTACAGAGCAGGATTTTCCTGAACCGGTGATGGGAGCGTATCGCAATGCGCCATCGCCCCGACGTGGGCAGGGATGGCGCCGGGAGGACGATCCTATACCCTGAAAAGGTTCTCCGGAGCAAAAATAACCTTTTTTAGAGAGCAAGCATCCGCTCGATCGCAACGTGTGCCCGGTCTGCAACATCCTGCGGCACCGTGATGCGGGGCCGGAGCGTTTTTAAGGAGTCACGCACTCTGGCAAGATCCGTCTTCTTCATGTTCCGGCAAATTGCCCCCTCGGAAAGTGGATAGTACCGTTTGCCCGGGCATTCCTTCTTCAGCCGGTGAAGGATCCCGACTTCAGTCCCGATGATGAAATCCTGTTCCCCCGATGAACAGACTTCCCTGATGATACCCGAGGTGCTTGCCACATGGTCCGCGAGATCGATCACTGCCGGCCGGCACTCGGGATGCACCAGGACAACAGCACCCGGGTGAGCCTTGCGGGCCTCTGCAACCTGCGACGGGGTGATCCGGTCGTGCACGATGCAGAATCCTTCCCAGGGCAGGACCGTCTTCTTCGTGAACCGCTGGGTGTACTGCCCGAGGTTCCGGTCCGGGACAAAGATGACTTCGTCCTGTTCCACCGAATTGACCACCTTAACCGCGTTTGAGGAAGTGCAGCAGATATCGCTCTCCGCCTTGACCTCCGCGGTGGTGTTGACATAGCAGACCACGGCTGCGTCCGGGTGCTGTTCCCTGGCAAGCGTCAGCTCGTCTGCGGT
>JAKLGN010000189.1 GCA_022710665.1 Methanoregula sp.
AAAACTTGCAGCCCAGGCCGGAGTTTCGGAATCTTCCCTTATCGATCTCTGTATTGCCGGAAATACGGTCATGACCTACTTCCTTCTCGGGCTGGATACCCGCACGCTCGAACAACCAGACCCGGAACTGTCCCGGGAACCACGTATTGTGAAGGCAGCGTCGCTCAAGCTGGCAGCTCATCCGGATGCAAATATCTTTGTGCTGCCGGCTGTCAGTCGCTTTGTTGGCGGTGATGCAGTCGGAGACATTCTTGCAACCGGAATTCCCGCGTCACGGGACCTCTCTCTCATGATCGACCTTGGTACAAACGGGGAGATCGTACTTGGCAATGCGGACTGGGTATCCTCGGTATCCTGTGCATCCGGCCCGGCATTTGAGGGAGCCGGTATCTCATCCGGCATGAGGGCCATGCGGGGCGCTATTGACCATGTGAAAATCGATCCTTCCGGTTGCCAGGTCTCTTTTTCCACCATACAGAACGACGCTCCCCGGGGAATCTGCGGTTCCGGTATCATTGATGCTGCAGCAGCGATGGTCGCGGCCGGCATCCTTGATTTTACCGGAAAACTGGTCGAGACAAAGCCCGGCGTCCGTTGCGGGAATGATGGACCGGAGTTCGTTCTTGTCCCCCGCGATAAAACCGGGACCGGACGTGACATCTGCATCACCAGCCAGGACATGACCTACCTGATGGATTCAAAAGCTGCGGTATGCGGCGCTGTCGGGGTGCTCTTAAAAAAATACCGCGTGGGTGTCCGGGATATCCGGCACATCTTCCTGGCCGGAGCCTTCGGGGCATTCTCCGATATGAAGAATGTCGTGGCTTTCGGTATCCTCCCGGATTTTTCGGTCGCGCAGTACCATGGAATCGGGAATGGCTCTCTTGCGGGAGCAATGGCATGTCTCCTTTCTTCTGAGATGCGTAACCTTGCCCGCGACATAAGCCGGCAGATGGTTTATATCGACCTGATTACCGATGCGGACTTCATCGAGGAGTATTCGTCAGCCCTGCACATCCCGGGGAAAAAAGAGTACTTTTTCCGTTCCTGAATTGTCACTCGAAAAGCCAGCCAAGGTCCTCGAGCTCTTCTATCTGGGCAAGCTGCCTGTTGATATCGGTTTTTTCGGGGATCTCGAGTTTTGCGATAATCTTGTTTGACCCGCCGAACGTGTCGATGGTCGCTCCCAGCGCGACGAGATCGCGGAGGATCTCGTCATGCATCTTCTTCCGGTCGCCATCTCCCAGTTCCGCGATCAGCTGGAATTCGGGATGCTTGAGGATGGCAGTCTTGTTGATGATTGCGCCGTTTGGATTTTCGATCACGGCATCGAATGCCTCCCGCCGCATGCGCTGTTTTTCCATATGGGAGGAGATCCGGTTTCCGCTCCTGATTGAAGATACAATCTCCTCCATTTTGTTCACGATCTGATCGACCATGATATCAAGGGGTTCTGTTCCACGCGTGATGGCAAAAAGGTGGAAATCGTCCGCATAGATCCACTGGATCTCGGTTGTGCTGGCTTTCTTGCTAAACCGTTCCGTGATCTCCCAGTCCCCTTTTTTCAGGGTAATCCCGAGCAGTTTAAGATCCGGTTTCTGCTTTGCGTTGACGGGGTATATATGGAGATCATCGATGAGGGATGATCGGAAGTCATGGTATTCCCTGATGACCATTTCAAAAAAGCGGGTTGTGGGGTGGGGGGGTTTCAGGATAACGCTGTCAAAGACTTTCCATTTATATTCCATTATCTGCTGGACTTCAATTTCGCTACCGATATCGATCAGGAAAAAATGATTGATATGATTTTTATCTGCCTTCTGGTATTTATGGTAAAGGATCTCTGTCATACGTTACCTGAAAGATGCGGGCCGTTCCGATATCCCTGCGGGAGGAATAATGTCCTCTGTTTTATGGTTCTTTGTTTTTCCAGATTTATCTTTTTAATCGCCCATATTTGAGTGCTTTGGTTAATAACATGTATGTTTATAAAAAGGTAAAGAGAGGTCCGTTCTGCCGGCTCCTGTATTCATACCCTGTTATCCGACACTTCTGACCCGTACGGCAAACGTTCACGGAAAATGACCAGCAAGTCATTATCAGAGATCGGAACCATAAGGTGAAACCGGATGACTGCAAACCATGATTCCTGGGAAGCTGAATACCATCGTCGCGGGCGGCTCTGGGGGGGGAGTCCTCCACCGTTTCCCGGTCTGCCACGGTCGTGCCGGGTTCTGGAACTCGGTTGCGGAGATGGAAAAACGGTTGCGTCCCTTACCGTGGGTGATCGGCGTGTTACGGCGATTGATATCTCTTCACACGCGGCATCGCTTTGTCATAAGGCGTGT
>JAKLGN010000019.1:0-5819 GCA_022710665.1 Methanoregula sp.
TTTTCATGAGATTCTTCTCTCCCACCCGTGGTGCCCGATGAGGGGAACAAACCTGACCGCTCCATGCGACTCCTGGAGCAATGATCCCCCCTCTTTATGAAGGGTGATCAGGTCCTGGACATCGCGTCCCCCGACCGGAAGGACAAGGGTTCCCCCATCAGCCAGTTGTCTGATAAGCGGCGGGGGTATTTCCGGGGTAGCTGCTGTAACGATGATCCCGTTATAGGGAGCATTTTTTGGGTATCCGAGAGTGCCATCGCCTTCGATAACAATGACGTTATCGATACCGAGAGATTCCAGATTTGTTCTGGCCAGGTTCGCCACCGGTGTGATGCGCTCGATGGTAGTCAGCCTTCGCACGAGCCGGGAAAGAATCGCTGCCTGGTACCCGCTTCCCGCCCCAATCTCAAGCACCGTATCGGTGGCTTTTGGGTGGAGCAGTTCTGTCATCAGTGCCACGATATAAGGCTGGGAAATGGTCTGCCCGCTGCCGATGGGAAGCGGGTTGTCATCATATGCTGCACGATCGTACGGGGGAGGAATGAAAAGATGTCTGGGTATTTCCAGCATTGCGGCAATGACCCGCGGGTCACGGATGCCCCGGGCTGCAATCTGGCGTTCCACCATCGTTTTTCGTTCATCTGCCCGGGGGTAGGGTGGCATACATCTCTTCAGAATCCTGCTTTTTCCGCTACATCGACGGATGCATCGATCTGCTGCTGCAGGGCCTCGGGAAGCCCGCTGATCTTCACGTCAAGAAAACCCCTGATGATTGTTGCCGTTGCCTCGTCCTCGTCAAGCCCTCGTGACATCAGGTACTCGATCTCGTCCCTGGCAAGTTTGCCGACCGCCGCTTCGTGGGAGAGTTCTGTACCGACAACCGACCCCTCGATCTCCGGGATTGCGTAAATTACCCCGTCCTGCAGGATCAGCCCTTTGCATTCGAGATGCCCCCTTGTGCCGGCAACCTTGCCATTGATATGGCCCCGGGAAATGATTGTGCCCCCCTTCGTTATCGCACGGGTAATAAGTTCGGCACTTGCACCGGGGGCTTCAAGGACTGCCCGGGAACCGAGATCCATGTGGGATCCTGGCGTTGATATGACGATACTGCTGAACCGGGCAACAGAATTTGCCCCCGTTAGGTTTGCTGTCGGGTACATCTGTACCTTTTTTACCGGTTGCATGCAGACATAATTGGAAAGGAAAATACCGTTTTCCTCAACAATGGAGGCACTTCTCGGGTAGACCTCAATGTTCTCGCTCCAGTTATGAATCATGGTAAAGCTGATCTTGGCATTCTTTTTTACATAGAACTCAGAAACCCCGTAATGGGCACCACCCTCGCCGACATGTTCCCCGCTCGTGCACCCGGAAATGATATGGAGTTCTGATCCCTCTTCAGCGATGATAATATTATGCACATGCTGGATCTGTTCTCTTCCGAGGAAGAGGCATGCCTGGATCGGGAAAATGTTGTTTGATCCTTTATGCGCAATAATTACGTATCCCTTGGGTTCTTTCTGGGCTGCAACGTATTTTGTGATCTCATCTTTTTCCGGTGAGACAACATTCCACGCATATTCTTTCAGCCCGTTATATTTCTCCATTGCTTTCTTGTAGGACAGGATCTCAATGCCTTCCTGTCCGCATTCTGCGTGGACGATATCCTGATCCATCTGGAGGTAGCTGCCGCACCGGTTTTTCATGGTGAGGTCGATGCCCGACTGTGCAAGACGATTCTGATCGGCCTTTGACAGTTCCGGAATCACTGGTTGCGACATTCGAGACACTCCTTATACCCGCGTTGTTTGATATCCTTTAAGATCTCCCGGGGATTTCCGTGGCAACGTATCTGCCCGTCACACATCACATGTCCTTTATCCGCATCGAGATAGTCAAGAATATACCCCGTGTGCGTGATAACAAGACCGCTTTTTTTCCGTTTTGCCAGGTGCTTGTCTTTTTCCAGCAGCGCTCCGATGGTTGTTCCGATAAGAGAAATATTCTCAAGATCGACACCGCTCTCAGGTTCATCGAGCATGACGAAGTCCGGGTTCTGGATCATCAGCTGCAGCACCTCACTCCGCTTGATCTCGCCACCTGAGAATCCTTTGTTGATGTCACGTTCGAGGAATTTGTCCATGTGGACGGATTTTGCCAGTTCCGGGATGTTCTCCTTCTTCGTACGGGAAATCGCAGTCAGCATTTTTCCCAGTTTCAGGCCGGAAATCGTAGGGGGGCGCTGGAAGAGCATCCCGATACCGCGTTTTGCACGCTCGTGAGCGTGCATGGTTGTTACATCTTCTCCCTTGAAGAGGATCTTTCCCCCGGTTATAGTATAGTTGGTAAAACCCATGATGGTCATCAGGAGGGTGGTTTTACCTGACCCATTGGGGCCAAGCAGTACATGGGTCTCCCCTTCATTGATATGGAGGTTGATATCGCGCAACACTTCCTTGTCGCCGACATTCACATGAAGGTGTTCGATATGCAGCATAGTACAATCGATGAATGTATGCGATTGCTGCATTAAACATTTTTCAAGGGGACATACGTTTACCCGGTCTGGAGAACGTATGGATTACCGGACTGACCCGTCCCTGGTCTTTCAATCGCGATCCGGTTTTTACTAAAAAAATCGCGGATCGATTTATATGGAAAAACCGGGATCCGTTTTTCAGATCAAAATCGATCAGCGTTTTTTCCGGAACGGTTTTTTACCGCGATCATGATCGCGGTTGCAGTTTTAAAATCAGGATCCGATCGCAGAAAGAAAATCACAGATCGATTTTGAGATCAAAATCGCTGATCGAGTTTCGTACGAAAATCAGGATCCGATTTCGCGTTCTCTCTGTACTTTTCGTCCGGAAACGGTTTTTCGAGCGCGGATCGATTTGCAAATGAAAACCGCAGATCGATTTCGATCTCAAAATCGCCGATCGATTTCCGGATCAAAATCGGATCGTGATTTTTCCGGAACGGTTTTTGATCGCGATCGTGATTGCGATTGCAAATGCGGGAACTCTTAAACAGTTCCCGCAAGTGGATATCAAAGCTGCTCCGGCTTTTTACCTACTTTTCAAAAACGCGTCCCGGTTCTTAACAGGTAAACAGGCACCCTTTTACTTGTGTGCGGTAATGTGTACCCGGGAAAACGCGAATGAAGCCAGAGAAGGTCCATGATAAGGCGGGAAAAGCCAGGATCCGAAAAGGACCCCGGGAGGCGAAAAAACTATCCCGCTCCGATGAATCACCGGATCTCACTGCCTTCACAAACCAGATCATCTGCGGGGATTCACGGTCTGTTCTTTCTCGTATTCCGGACCGGAGCATCGACCTTATTGTTACCTCACCCCCTTATAATTTCGGACATTCCTATGCACAGGATCTCCGTGATGATACCCGCGAATGGAATGAATATTTTGAAAACCTGCTTGATGTCTGGCGCGAATGCGAGCGGGTACTCAGGCCGGGTGGCCGTATCGCTGTGAATGTTCAGCCCCTCTTCTCGGATTATATTCCAACCCATCACATCATCTCCCGCCAGCTTGCAGACCTCGGTCTTTTGTGGAAAGCGGAATTTCTCTGGGAGAAGAACAATTATAATGCCAAATACACAGCCTGGGGAAGCTGGAAATCCCCCTCGATGCCGTACATAAAATACACCTGGGAATTCATTGAAGTGTTTGCCAAAGAGACCCATAAAAAGAGCGGCAGGAGTGAGGACATCGATATCACGGGCGATGAATTCAAGGAATGGGTACTGGGCAAGTGGTCATTTCCTCCGGAGATCCGGATGAAGGATTATGACCACCCTGCCATGTTTCCAGAAGAACTTCCCCGCAGGCTGATGAAACTTTTCTCGTATAAAAACGATATCGTGCTGGATCCCTTTAACGGTGCGGGGACCAGTTCTCTCGTAGCGTATAAACTCGGGCGCCGTTTTATCGGTATTGATGTATCCCGCCAGTATTGCGACACTGCTCTTGCGCGGGTGAAAGTGGCTGCTCCGGGAATGATACAATCTCCGGGCTACCCTGCCCCGGGGCTTGTTGACATGGATGACTTATAAAAAAATGCTCATGCCGGATCTTTTCTGAATTCGTGCCTGCCTTTTCTATCTCCTGTTTTCCAGGATGTCTTTGATCCGGGAGACGGAGTCGATGATGCAGGCTGGTTTGATCGCCGATGTATCCAACGAATCCTGGCGGAACTTGCCTGTTCGCACGAGAATCCCTTTCATTCCCGCACGATGCGCCCCACCAATGTCCGTGATAATATCATCACCGATCATGGCTGCCTGTTCCGGGCGCAGGTGCATATCCTGGAGGGCGAGGCAGAAAAAAGCCGGTGAGGGTTTTCCCATAACTATCGCGGTTTTTCCGGTAGCATACTCAAGAGCTTTGACGATGGGCCCTGCAGAGAGTGAAAGCCCGTCCGCAGCCATCCAGTACCGGTCATTTTCAAGCGCGATGAGTTCCGCACCATCCATGAGGTGGCGGAATGCAGTGTTCATGGTATCGTAGGTGACCTCATTGCCAGCATCTCCGATGATAACCCAGTCTGGGCGTGCATCAGGATCGGTGGGATCTGTTTCTGCAAAGTCCCTGTTCACATCACCGGTTGAAAGGAGGTAATAGTGGATCCTCCCGGTTTTTTTCATATGAGCAACCGCTGCAAGCGGCGGAGTGAAAATATGGTTTTCCGGAATCCGGAATCCCAGTGATGAGAGATGGCCGGCGATGGTATGCCTGCTTTTTCGTGTCGTGTTGGACACACACCGGAACGGAAACCCGTGGTCGATCAGGAATCCGACAGCCTCCGAAGCGCCATCGACAACCCTGTTCCCAACGTATAAAACCCCATCGAGATCGATGAGGAGTCCACGGATATCGTTCATACAGTCTGTTTCAGGGGAGTCCATAGTACCACGCTGGATTTGAAGTTTTTTGTAAATATTGTCGCTCTGTATCTATGAACCTCTTCTTTCCAAACCTCACACTGCTGATCGGGCAGCATTACTTTCACCCTGCACGGTCCGTGTTTAAACGCCTCGGCCGGGACGTTTTATCTGACGATGTCGGCAACCCAGGTTTCCCATGCGCGAATCGGTTCTCTCTGGCAGCAGAGAATGGACTCCATGCGGGAGTACGAGGTTGTCCGAGACGGGAACGTGTTTGCAACAAGTTTCTCGAACAGTATCGTGTTCTCATCCGAATACGAGGCCGCCCGGCAAAATCTGGGCCAACTACTTGCAAGGTATGAAGGACGCAGTATCGATCAGGTATTCTATGGAGGAATGGAAGAGGAAAACGACGGGGGCATCTGCTACCAGATCGAGAGCCGCGAGCCCTTCGACTGCCCGGCGTTCGATCAGGACCGGTACCAGAAAACGGTTCTCGGTGATCTCACGCTTGTCCATGGTATCGGGAAAACCACCGAGAAGCGGCTCAGATTACGAGGATACGAGACACTGCAGGATCTTGCCCGGCATCCGAAGTTCCGGCAGGCTGCGTACAGGGTCATGGATTGCATATCCACGGGGAATTCCCGGGAGATAATGGAATTCATCGGGACCCGTCACCCGAAGTCCCATTCTGCCGTTCTCGGCGCGGCCGGACTTCATGAACCGGAGGATTATGTTTTCTTCGACATTGAGACGATGGGTCTTTTCTCCCGGCCGATCATTCTTTTTGGTATAGGATTTCTTGAGCATGGCGAGCTTGTTGTCCGGCAGTACCTGCTGCGTGATATTGCCGAAGAACCGGCAGCTCTTCTTGCGACTCTGGAGCATTTTTCTTCCAGTCGCCCTGCCT
>JAKLGN010000019.1:5918-14501 GCA_022710665.1 Methanoregula sp.
TGGTTACCTTCAATGGCAAAGCATTCGATGCACCCTATTTTGCAGACCGGCTTGCTTTCTACGGCATGGGGGGCTTTGCAGGAATCCCCCATTTTGACGTCCTCCATTTCAGCAGGAGACACTGGAAAGACAAATTATCATCCCTTCGCTTAGCCACGCTTGAGAAAGAGATCCTGGGTGTTCATCGTTCCGATGATGTCCCCGGGCAGATGGTCCCGGAATTCTATGAAACCTATCTCAGTACCGGCAATTGCGGGCCGCTTGTACCCGTCGTAGAGCACAACCGGCAGGACGTGGTCTCACTCGCCCGGCTGTTTTTCCACCTCCTGGAGGACCATTATGGCTGTCGCTGATCTGCTCCGTCTCCTGAAGGTCAACCCTACCTACCGGAACCGCGTTGTCCATATCAATGCAGTCCCTCCGGAGGAAGCCCGGTACGGCCGGCTCGAAACCCCTCTTTCGCCCACCCTAGAAGCATATCTTGATCATAAAAATATCCGGCTGTACTCTCACCAGTGCAGGGCTGTTGATCATATCCGTGCCGGCAGGAATGTTATCATCACAACCCCCACGGCCAGCGGTAAAACACTGGCATTCAACCTGCCGGTCTTTGACAAACTGGAGACCGATCCCGCTGCCCGTGCGCTGTACCTGTACCCGACAAAGGCGCTCTCAAATGACCAGCTGGCAACGCTCGAACAGATGACACGGTTTACCGGCATATCCGCCAATCCTGCAATTTACGACGGGGATACCCCGCAGTCAAAGCGGGCAGCCATCCGCGACAATGCGAGGATCATTGTCTCAAATCCCCATGAACTGCACCAGGTGCTCTCGTGGCATACGAAATGGCGCCTGTTCTTTTCCGGCCTGCGGTTCATCGTCCTCGATGAGGCCCATCGCTATCGCGGGGTTTTTGGCTCTCACATTGCAGCGCTTATCAGGAGACTGTTACGCCTCTGCCGTTTCTATGGTTCGCAGCCACAGTTTGTCCTCTCAACGGCAACGATAGCCAATCCCGTTGAGTTTGCAGCAAACCTCACCGGCCAGCCGTTCGAACTGGTTGATGAAGACGGGTCGCCGCATGGCAACAAGACATTTGTCCTCTATAACCCGTTTTATGATGGGATTGGCGAGCGTTCCGCCCACCAGGAAACAAAGGACCTTCTCCTCTCCTGCGTCAGGGAAAACCTCCAGACCCTCTGCTTTACCGGTTCCCGGAAGATGGCGGAACTGGTAACGCTCTGGGCACGGGAGGATGCCCGTCACGTATCAAATCGCCTCGAAGAGGCCATATCCGCGTACCGTGCAGGGTATCTCCCTGAGGAGCGGAGGGCGCTTGAACACCAGCTGAAAACAGGAATGATGAAAGGAATCGTTTCGACCAACGCGCTCGAGCTTGGGATCGACATAGGGTCTCTGGATGCGGTGATCATTTCCGGCTATCCCGGTACCATGATGTCGACGCGACAGCAGGCAGGTCGCGCCGGAAGAAACGGGACGGAATCCCTGGCAGTCCTCGTAGGCATGGCAAATCCTCTTGACCAGTACTTCATGAACCACCCGGACCGTTTTTTTTCCCGGTCGCACGAACATGCAATTGTCGACACGTCCAATCCCTACATCGTATCCGGTCACCTGCTCTGTGCCGCCGCGGAACTTCCTGTGGATGAGTCCGCGGATACGATTTTCTTCGGAGATTCTCTTCCAGGTCTGCTCGCAAATCTTGCAACACACGACCTCGTACGGAAGACTGCACGGGGGTGGGTCTATTCCGGCCGGGGCCGTGCAACGGCAGCGGTCCAGCTGGATGGCATACCCGGCCCGACATTCCGAATCCTCTGCAAGGGGAAACTGCTCGAAACTATGGACCCGGGGCAGGCATTCCGTGAAGCCCATAAGGGAGCCATCATGCTCCACCAGGGTGTGACCTACGTGGTGAACGAGATGGACCTGGAAACGCATACTGTTCGTGTATCGGAAACCGATGTTGATTATTATACCCAGCCCCTCAAGGATGTCAGCCTCAACGTGATCGAAACGATCGAGAGCCGGCTGGTCAATGGTATGAAATGTGCGTTTGGCGAGGTGGATGTAACGGAAACAATAACCGGGTACAAAATCAAGCGCAAAGATACCATCATCGGCGTGGAATCTCTCAATCTTCCCCCGCTGACCTTCCGGACAAAAGCGTTCTGGATTGTTCCCCCGGACCAAATCGGAAAGAACGTCAACGCGATCGAGCGCGATCTTGCCGGTGGTCTTCATGGCGCAGAACACGCTATCATCGCACTCATGCCCCTGCATGTCATGTGCGACCGGTGGGATATCGGGGGGCTCTCTTCACCCATGTTTGGCGAGAACGGGGAACCGGTAATTTTTGTCTACGATGCGTATGAGGGAGGCATCGGTCTTGCCGAAAAGGCGTATGAGGTACTCCCGGCCCTGCTCTCCAGTGCTCATGAACTGGTGCGGGACTGCACATGCGAGAAAGGGTGTCCGTCGTGCATTTATTCCCCAAAATGCGGGAATGACAACCAGCCGCTTGATAAAGAGGCGACAATTCTTATTCTCGGGGAATTCTGCCATGAACCCGCGAAAACGGAACCTGCCAGGGGCCCCGAACGATCCCCAACAGTATGCTCGTGAAACGGTCCCGCTTAATCCCCCAGTACAACCCGCTCTTCCGGCCCTGGAGCATCCTCTTCGAAAATAAAGAGATCATCGATTTTTGTATGCAAAGCCCGGGCTGTATCGTGGGCAAGTTTGAGCGATGGATTATATTTTCCCTGTTCAAGGAAGACGATGGTCTCTCTCCTGACCCCCACAATTTTTGCAAGGTCCCCCTGTGTGAGGTTCATGCGGGTTCGATATTCCTTAATCCTGGTCTGCATAGTATCACGAAAACCGGTTTCTGGCATTGGGGGTGGTCATGGTATCCTCAGCGGTTCTGGGAAAACCCCTTCACCCAACATCCCCTTTACGGAAGAGATACGTCTGATACATAATTGCTGAGAGGGCAAGGACAATAACTGATACTGCAAGCGCATTCTGTGTGCTGAGCCTGAACAGGTTGAGGTAGTCCAGCCAGAAGAGCCCGGTCATAAAGACAAGACCTGTCAGCCAGGAATAGGTTATACCATAAGCACCGATCTTCTTTGATCGCTCATCCGATTCCGGGTCGTCTCCGTATTTCCGGTGACGGGAGATGCCGGTGATCAGGAATGCAGAACCGGCTGCCAGGAGCACGGTCCCGAAAATAGCGTCACCGGCAGTAAGCAGGATTGAGATAATGCCGCTCGCAAGCATCAGAATCCCGATAGCGATCCGATAGAAATTTCTCTGCTTCATTGATATCCCACTTTTTTGTTATCTTTATCTAACATTAATAGGTTATAATGTTATCTATTTCTAACAAACAAGCCGGGATAATGTTATTTTATCATAACACCCCTGAAAAAAAAAGAATCTTGCAGATAAATACAATAAAAAAACATCATCCCGTTATTGTAGAGCGGACCGACAGGAAGACAGGACCCCGTACATCGACTTTCTTTTTATTGTCTGTGATAAAACGCATTGCGTATTCATCGATCTTCAGGTTGATGTCACTGGGGAGTTTTGCCATCTTGACCTGTACGACCGTTGCTTTACCGCACCGGGCAGCTTCTTCCACCCGGGCTGCAGCAAGTGCTGAAACTGCTGAAAGATACGAGATACCGGTCGGGACACCATCCGTTCGCACCTGTTTCCACTTCTCGGCATCGGGAACCCCGAGCACAGACCCGTTGTAAACAAAGACCTCGTTTGAACACGCCGGCCCGCAGAGTTTTGCATTCGATTCCGGTTCTTCAACAGTTACCTTGACTGGAGTACCGTTCATATCACCTTCCCATACATCGAACGAGCAGGGTCCCTGTGCAGAGCCGTTTGCTGCAGCAACCCTGGCGATTGCTGCAGCGAGCTTCTTACCTTCAAAAGATACCGGCTCCTCGCGCAGGTAGATTGCCCGGGTAATATCCCGGTCGGAAAGCGTGCGTGGGAAGAACTGGGGATAGCAGAGTTGCCGTACATCGTTCCCGCCGTATGCGATCATCGCAAGTCGCTCAACACCGAGACCGAGGTTCATAACCGGGATACCGATCCCGTACTCGGCAAGTGCTGATGGGGAGTACATACCGAAGGTCGCCACTTCGACCCAGTTATGGACCGGGTGGCGGGCATAAACCTCCGTCTGCGTGTCCGGCATGTAATATTTTGAGCGCTTCTCATCCGGCTGGAAGCGGAAATCTGTATACCCGAAGGCAGAGAGGAGGGCTTCGCTTACTGCTTTCCCGTCTTCGATCGTCACATCATCCCCGGCGATAATGCACGATGCGGAATGGTACGTCATGAGTCGTGTCGGGCCTTCTGCCTGTTCCCGCCGGAAACAGCGATCGACCGAGAAGAGCCGGAGCGGTAACGGGCTTTTCTCCCAGACGGAACCGAGCGTCAGGAACCATCCGCTCGTCATATGGCTGCGGAGGGTGGAGCGTGAGGATTCCGGTGCAAGCTCCCGGAACTCCGGGAAGACAGAATCGAGAATATGAACAACGATACCGTCATCGGTTTCGAGAACTTTTGACAGCTCGAATGTCAGTTCATCTCCATCAATTTCGGACTTTTTGTAGGCATGAAGCGTCTCCCGAAGCTTTTCCTCTGTTGCGGATGGCATTGCTTTTCCGAGAATTTCATTGATCCGGTCAAACCGGTCCCGGGCAATCCCGACATTAGGGCGCGGGAGGCCACCGAGATAGAAGACCCGGTCAAGAACGGCCATCGCCTCAGGGCCGAACTGGCGGTAGATGTCCTTCTCATCGATGATAACCGGGACCTCCGCTTCGTCAAAACCCAGGGAGAGATATGTCCTGCGCAGCCTGTTGATGGTGGCAAAGACCGGGTGTTCCTGTGCTCTCCTGTATACCCGGCACGGGTAGGTATCGGCATGGGATGCCGGTGTCAGGATCGATGGGCCTTCATGCCATGCCCCTTCGAAGTTCTCGTGTGCTTTCTGTTTCCAGTCCTCGGGATTGAATCTCATGTCATACGCTCCAGCACTACCACTCTGCTCAGTTTGTTTTCATCCTTGAACCGGTATTCACAAGCATCGGCGATCTTCTCCGCAAATGACCGCACCTCCGCATGTTCCGGCATGTTCTCTCTTGCCAACCGGTTTCTACTGTATCCCAGATACATATATCCCTTTATTTCCACAAAACTTGCGCCAGAATCCTGCAGGATCGCGGCATAGCGTTCCGGGGCAAAATTATTGAATCCTTTGACAAGCGTGATCCGGATTGCAGACCTCCGGGAATGAAGGAGCCGGAGGCTTTCCTGCACACGATCCCAGGAGTCCCCAAGAGGTTTGCAGAGATTCATATATGTCTCCCGGTCTGGTGCGTCAAGGGAGATATACTGCTGGAAGGGATGACATTTCTCAAGCACGTCCGGGTTGGTGCCGTTACTGACTAAGAACGTAGTGTATCCGTTCATCTTGAACAGGTCAATGAGTTCCGGGAGCCTGGAGTAGAGCGTTGGCTCTCCCGAGAGCGAAATCGCAACATGCTTGGGCTCGAGTGCCTCCAGCCATCGTTGCTCAGTTACCGTGTTGTCGAGCACTGCGTTGTAGCCGGCAAGGGCTTTTTTCTGGTACTTCCGGATACCGGCAAGTATGGTTTGCGGAGGGCATTCCATCTCTTCTTGCGGCTCGTGCTCAAAGGATCGCCAGCAGAAGAGGCATCGCTGGTTGCACCGCAAGGTGGGCGTCATCTGGACGCAGCGGTGGCTCGCGATTCCGTAGAACTGGTGCTTGTAGCACATATCTCCCCCCTGAAGGGCGCGCTTGCACCACATGCAGGGCTTGAGCGCCGCACTTGAGGATGGTGAAAAAAACTGGTATCCCTGCTTACGCAGGGGATTACATGGTATGGATGGCATCGATCCCAAGAGTCTGCAGGGACTCTTTCAAGGTGTTCTGCACCGCTTTTACCAGGGTAAGTCTGCGATCCCGGATCTTTCCCTCACTCTTGAGAACCGGCTCGAAGTGGTAGAATGTATTGAATGTGTCGGCAAGTTCACGGGCATAACAGGCAAGGATATGCGGGCGGAGTTCGGTGACCACGCTCTCGATGACCATGGGGAAGCGGGCGATCATTTTTGCGAGTGCAATTTCCTGATCGGTTTCGAGTTCGAAGCACTCTGAGAAGGATCCCGCTTTTTCGAGGATGCTGCAGGCGCGGGCATGGGCATACTGGATGTAGGGGCCGCTCTGTCGTTCGAAGTCAAGAGCTTCTTTCCAGTTAAAGACGGTGCTCTTTTCAGGAGAGACCTTCACGATATCATAACGGATTGCAGCCAGCCCGACAGAACGGGCGATGGTTCTCCTCGTCTCCTCATCGAGCTCTGGCCTCCGCACGGTCACTTCTTCAAAGGCGCGTTTGCGGATTTCGGTTGTGAGGTCATCGGCTGAGACAAATTTCCCGGCACGGGTGCTCATGGAGCCTTCCGGAAGAGAAACAAACTCAAAGAAGACGATCTCCGGGACTTTTTCACCAAGCAGTTTCATGGTGCACTGCAGCTGCGATCCGATAAGCTTGTGATCGGCACCCAGAACATCAATGATCCGGTCGAAGTTTGCCCCTTTCCAGGCATGGAATGCCAGGTCGCGGGCAGCGTATACAGAAGTGCCGTCACTCCTGCGAATGACATACTTATTTCCAAACCCGAACTCAGAGAGGTCGAGCGCGAGTGTTTCATCGTCCCGTGCCTGTGGGAGCCTTTTCAGCTTATTGATAATCCGCTCTGTGTTACCATTCCGGATAAAGTCGCTCTCCCAGACAAACCGGTCATGAGCCACGTTGAGATCTTTCAGGGTGACCTTGAACCCCTCAAGACAGCGGGAAACCTCCCTGCGGAACTTTTTGACGGTAGCAGCGTCACCGTTCTCCACGAGCTGCATCAGGATATTTACCTGTCGGGTGATTCCCTCATCCTTTTCAATCTCCCGGTTGGCCTCAATATATACGCGGGCGATATGGGCATCCTCTTTCTCACCTTCCTGCTGAGCGCTGTCGAGGTTATCAAATCCCCAGACTACAATGGCGATCTGGCGGCCCATATCATTGACATAGTACTGGACTTCAAGCGGGTAGCCGGCTTTCCTGAAAACACGGGCGAGTGTATCGCCAATGATTGAATTACGGATATGCCCGACATGGAGGGGGCCGTTCGGGTTCGCGCTGGTGTGCTCGAGCACGACCCGCGTTGATTTTTTCGGAAGGTTACCGTAACCAGGTTGGAGCGCTTCCCGCAGTGTTTCACTGACATAGGCACTTCCAAAGGTGAAATTGAGATACGGCCCATCAGCCTCAATTGTTATCCCGCGCAGGGCCTGGTTTTTCGCAAGGACTTCTGCAAGATCCCGGGCAATTTTCAGAGGAGCCTGCTTCTTCTGCTTTGCAAGCGCAAATGCGATTGTTGAGGCAAGATCCGCATGCTCTCCTCCATCAGTGAGCAGGGCATCAGTCGCTCCGGTGGTTTCTTTAATAGCATTCCCGATTGCCACGTACATATCGTGCAACATCAGTATCCCGTCCTGTATCGGAGGATCCCGGCAATCCCCCCGAATGCCGAATAGAGGATCGATCCCTCTTCGAAATCATCGGATATGAGCTCAACTTTGGAGCTGCTCTGATCGGCAAGCTTTGTCAGTTCGTCGACAATATCAATCTCCTCCTCGAGCACAAGCGGTGCTGTACATTTCGGGCAGTTGCCCAGCCCGATGTCCGCAACACTCTTTCCCGCTTCGATATTCACTGTTTTTTCCGATGTGAAATCACAGCTCTGGCACTTGATTTTCAACCGGGATTTCCGGAGGTTTGATGAGAGAAGAAGAATATCAACCGCGCCGATCCCAAGGTTATGTCTTATGCTCTCCTCCCCATATGCTGCAAGCCCCTCATCCTTGACAAGTTCTTTGAGGAACCGGTCCATGAAGGCTTTCTCCTTGATGACGGTCATGCCTTTAAGGGCATCCTTTGCCGCATCAACAAGCTCCGAGAGCCCGTCCTCATTGGTATACGCAACATCGAAAAGTCCGATGATCCGTTTCTGGACCTCATGATGGAGATAGGTCCCTTTCTCGAACTCCTCTTTTGTCGGACTCGGGCCGCCGATAAGGACACCTTTGAACCGCTGAAAAAAATCTTTTTCGGCGAGGAAGATGGCACTTGACCGTTCGCCGACTTTGGTGTAGAATTCATCAATCGCGATCTCACGAAGGCGCCCGAACCGGGCTGCCGACTGACCTCCCTTTCGCATTTTACCCGGTACCGTTGAGTTCGCCCCCCCCATCGGTTCGATCCGGTTGCCGCGCAAAAATCCCCAGTATGCTTCGCGCTTGTCGAGTACGAGCAGGCCATACACATATTTTTCCTCGAGCATCTGGAGGAGCGGTTCGAGCTCAAAGTTCGAGCTGCAGCGGTACATATAGAGATTGAGAGGTTCCGGTGGTTCGATAATGGTGCACTGAAGATCGGTCCGGTC
>JAKLGN010000190.1 GCA_022710665.1 Methanoregula sp.
CAAGAACACCCTTGGCCAGGACATCATCTACCTTGAGACCAATAATAATGAAACCGCGATTCTCCTGTTAAAGAGCCTGCCATCCATCCGGGATATCAAAGTGAAAACCAGAGGATTCGTTCTTATGGTCAGCGAGGACGGGACCCGGGTGTTGCCGGCGATCATCGATTCCCTCCGGAATGCCGGCATTGAGATCTCCACCATCAACTTAAAAAAACCCTCCATGGATGACGTTTTCGTCTTCTATACCGGAAGAGAGATCCGTGATGAAGCGCGGGCGGGAGGGCGGTAACATGACCTACGGGTTCATGACTATTTTCTGGCGCGACATGATAAGATTCGTCCGGTTCAAGACCCTGCTCGTCTCTTCGCTCCTCCAGCCGGCGCTCTGGCTTGCGTTCTTCGGTATCGCCATGTCGAGCAATTTCGATACCCTGACCGCCGGCCTGCCGGCTCCTGCCGGTTCCCACGTGGTCGGGTACCTTACCTTCATGGGATGCGGGATCATCGCGATGACGACGCTGTTCACAAGCCTCTTTGGCGGGATCGTGATCCTGTTCGATAAGAACTGGGGGCTCATGCGGGAGATCCTGGCCAGCCCGATGAACCGGAACCACATCATCTTCGGTATCGGCCTCTCCGGTGTCACCAAATCGTTCATCCAGGCTGTCATCATCATGGCGTTCGGCATCCTCATCGGGACGGCATTCTTTGCCGGATTCACCCCGCTCCAGGCGGCTATCGGTGTTGCCGGGATCCTTGCCTTTGTTGCCATGTTCGCACTCGGGTTTCTCTTCCTCTCGGCAGCAATCGCTATCTCCATGGAGAGCCCCGAGGGGCTGCAGGGCGTCATCACCCTCCTGACCATGCCAATCTTCTTTGCAAGCAACGCCCTCTACCCTATCGACACGTTCCCGGAGATCCTGAAGATCATCTCGGTCTATAACCCGATGACCCTGCTCATCACCGGCATCCGGTACTTCGCGATCGGCCCGGATTTCATTTCTCTCGGGAAACATTACGTATACACGCCCATGGACATAGCATGGGCATTTGGCGGGCTCGTGGTCTTTTCCGCGATCATGTTTGCCTTTGCGTACTGGCGGTTCCGGAAGGCGGTCGTGACGTGAAAGGGGAATTGGATCAACCTGTGTGAGACATCAATGTCCGGTCAGGTAAAGTACAGGCAGAGATAAAAATAGAAAAAGAGTTTTTTAGTTCCTTTTATCGTTTCCTTTCAACAATCAGCCAGGCCAGCATGATTGCAGTGAGTACCGGGAAAAACAAGAAGCCCGGAGTTGATGGAGTTGCCCGGGCCAGCGGGGTCAGCTGGAAGTCAATAGTATTACTCTCATTGGTCAGGTTGATTCCTGACCGGGTATAATTCAGATATCCCTCTTCTGTTACACTGGCGTTCTGCTTATTTCCCCACGCAACGTTGATGTGATACGTACCGTCCGTGCCGGTACGGGTTGTTGATGACAGCCGGGTATCCTCAGCAATCCAATTCATCAGGGTCTTCTCAACAACCAAGTCCGATTCAAACTTCACAACTGCATCAGGGACCGGCCGGCCTTCAGCATCTGTCACCGTGCCGTTGATAACGAAATGGGGTGTTTCAGGGGATTTAAATCCGGGTATTTCCATGTAAGCCATGCGGTATCCCATTTCTTTTTGCTCATAATACAGGAGGGAAATCCGCTGTTCTTCAGTGATCCCGATTGTGTCCCGCAGATCTTCGCTGAAGCTGGAATAATTGCTGATATGGACCCATGTATTTTCAATCACGTATTTTTTTTCGAGCGTTTTTTGCAGTTTTTCAGAATTTTGACGGATTTGGTTGTCGGAGAATCCCCAATGTAGTTCTTCATTCATATGTGCGAGAAATTGTGAAACATTAATATTAATTCCATCATCTCGTTCCCGGGGGGTCAGGTTTGGATTCGGGATAATAGTTTTCAGGAGTATGGGTGTCTGTCGAGAAGAGGGCTCCGGGGATCCACACCATTTCATAAGAAACAACCCCTCAGCGGTGAATTTCTGAATACAGTTGCTGTCGAAATCCGTGACATAGACATAGTCATTACCATCGACTGCAACATCACGGGGCTCCGCGAACTCCCCGTCTTTTGTCCCTTCCGTGCCCCATTTTGTTACAAACACTCCCGAATTCGTGAATTTCTGGACACGGTGGAGCCCGGTATCAGTAACATACACAAAACCCTTACGATCAACACCTATACCATAAGGTTTGGAGAATTGTCCGTCGCCAGTTCCGTTTGATCCAAAAGAGGTCAGATAGGTGCCATTGGCGGAAAATTTCTGG
>JAKLGN010000191.1 GCA_022710665.1 Methanoregula sp.
AAGTCAATGTGCATAAGCGGGAGGATCCGGGTGGTTATACCCTGGTAAATGATCGAGAAGACGCCGGATATCATGGCTTGCGAAGCGATGATGGTTGCTATGATGCTCAAAATGAGGAACGGGATATAGAATGCCTGGAACTGGCTGTAGACCATCTCAAACAGGATATTACGGGCTTCCGGGTGGGTGATGATAAACGATCCCTGCCCCAGATAACTGAACGCAAGAGCGATAAAGACCAGGTGCCACGCCCTGATGATAGGCTCTTTTCCCAGGTGTCCCATATCGGCATAGAGTGCTTCCCCTCCGGTTGCGACCAGGATGACCGATGACAGGATGAGAAATCCTTCAAGGCCATGCCGGGTGAGGAAGGAGATGCCCAGGAGCGGATTTATGGCAAAAAGCACTCCCGGCCAGGAAACCAATGACACAAGACCGGTGACGGCGAGAACCAGGAACCAGACCACCATGATCGGGCCGAAGGTGAATGCAATCCGCTCCGTCCCTTTTACCTGGAAGAGGAAGAGACCAAGCGCGATCAGGCCAGCTGCGGCCATGAGCTCGACCTGGCTGATGCCGGCAAGCGTGGGGATGAGTCGGATCCCCTCAACTGCAGAAAGGAGGCTGATGGCGGGTGTAATAACACCGTCTCCAATGAACAACGCAATACCGCAGACGGTCAGGAACGATACAAACGTTACCTGGTGACCTGATTTGAGCAGAGGGAGGAGGATCTCCCGGAGCACGATCGTCCCGCCTTCCCCTTTCTTCCCGAGACTCATGGCAAGAAAGGTATACTCTGTCGTGACGAGAATTGTCAGTGTCCAGATCACAAGAGAGAGAATCCCCAGGACATTCTCAGGACGCGGGGGGATGATCAGGAATATTGCGGTAAGAGCGTAAATAGGGCTTGTCCCGATATCTCCAAACACAAGTCCAATGGACTTAACGACAGATGATACGGTGTCCGTGATCACTGAGATCACCAGCGATCACTCCGCATGCTCCGCATAATACCTTTCTGATGGATCTCCGGTACGGGAGGTCAGTTCGTTTCGGGTATGGCATTTGCCCGGGCACGCTCTTTTTTCGTATCCGCATACATGCGGTAACTGGTGATCAAAAGAACGATAATGACCGGCCCCAGCACGAACCCGGCAAGGCCCATGGTGAGGATCCCGCTGATGATACCGATGAACATGATCACCGCGTTGATCTTCACGCGCCTGCCCACCAGCACGGGACGGACATAGACCTCCGGCACACAGGAAACGATCAGGTACCCGAGAATGAAGATGATGAACACACCACGGGTGTCACCGAGAGCCAGAGCATACGCACCAATGAGAAGAAACGTTGACGAGGACCCGAGGACCGGTATCAGCTCGCAAAAGGCGGTCAGGAAAGCATAGAACAGGATGTTGCCGTACCCGAGAAGCCAGAAGACCGGCAGGGCAATGAAGAAGGTAAGGACCGCGATGGCAACCTGGACCACATAGACGGCATACAGCGTATCGACCGTGACCGCAGAAAGGCGCGTCACCCACTCGCTGATCGCGGGCGGCATGCGGGACATGAAATGGGTTTTCAGCCAGTCTCCGTGGAAGAGCAGGGCGCCGAGCGAGAAGAAGAAGACGAATATCTTGAAAAGGTACAGGGTGAGGTTGTCTGTCAGGGTCTTTTCATAATCAATGAAAAAGGCTGTCCCGGTTGCAAGCAGGTTTGAAAGGGTTGTCTTGCCAAACGGAACCCCGTAGGAGATCGGGTTTGTGGCAGGGTTGTTCAGCCAGGTTCCGATAGCCGCGAACATGCCGGTCAGGGTACCGGCATTTGCGTTGAGGATCAGGATCGTGACGAGCGCAGTTGCTGCAAAAGCAAAAAAAACAAGGGTTGTAATCAGCACCGAAGAAAAGAACGGCCGTCCGTAACGGGAAGTGATCCGGTGGTGCAGTGGCATGAGCACGATGGCAAGCGACCCCCCCAGCAGGACCATGTCCACGATCTCCCAGAACGCAATGAACGCGATGAGGGTGATGGTGGCGATAATGGCGATGGGAAAGAGGTCATGGCTCCGCAGTACCGGCATGGATGGATAAGCTGTTGCCTGAGGATCGGGATAAAGGGTATTGTTGCCGTGCCAGCGAAAGCCGGGAACGATACTCATAACAGGACAAAACACCCAATCAGCTTGGGTATCAGATGAGGCGCATCGAGCATATCGCCATGATCGCGCATGACATGGGGCTGATCTTCGAGTTCCTTGGTATTGCGT
>JAKLGN010000192.1 GCA_022710665.1 Methanoregula sp.
TCCTCCCAGTCACCAGTCGTGACTGAACCTGACACGTTGTTCTGTATATTAGATTTTTGCCAGACTTCCCTGCGCAGCAGCATTGATTATCGAAGCTGCATTCCACGTCTGCCGTGCGGAGTTCAGGTGTAACCGCTTTGAGAGCATGGAATTTTTTTTAGAATAAGGGTGTACTTTTCAAAAATGTGCTGTTTCGAAAACGGCTATGAATGGATCGGTTCACATAGGAACGATGAAGATTGCAGCTATGAGGGCTCCCGCCGCAGGGCACCTTGCGGGGCAGTTCCGTGTTTTTTGTATGCTCAAGGTTAGGGATCCGCTGGGGGGCGTCCCTTCCGGGAGGCAGCGCATTGCGACAGGATTGTCCTCTTTTCACCCATGATAACGCAAAATATCCTCTCGAGTGATTATGGCAATGCGGGGGTTGCCAGAGCAGCAGGGCAGAGCGTGAACGAAAGCCCCCAAAAGCGTCTAGCCGATGATTTCTCCAGATAAAAAATAAAATCTGTGCCAGATTCTTCACCTGCTTTCCCCTTTGGGGCGGGTGTTTATGGTAATAACCCGAAAATGACGGGAGGAACCCAGTTGTCAGCAAAATGAACAATATCATATTCCGGCCGGCGAAACGATGCTGGTCACAAATTCCACCGGTATCATGTCAGAAAAGGGTATGCAGACCGGCCTGGAGGAGCGGTCGTACCAGCCTGAATATTGCGGGGTTCAACAGCAGTTTTTTTATCACAACGCCGGGGCGGTCCATATCCCCGTATTCTTCAATGAGGCGGAGGATTGACGGAGTATTGAGCGCCTGGATCAGATCATCGGTATCCTTTGCTGTCACCTTCTGGCGCATCTTAAAAAGGCGGTATCCCAGGTCCAGTTCGCGACCGAAATCCTCCTGCCAGAGGCGTTCGTACTGGGCCAGAACGGTATCGTCATACATTCCCTGTTCGCATGCAAGGGCGGCAACTGCTGCAGCATGCCTTGCAGAACGGACACCGGTATAGATTCCCCCGCCGGATGTCGGCTTGGGAAACCCTGCAGCATCGCCAACAAAAAGCGTATGGTTTTTGTAGGTCCGTTTCATGATCCCGAGCGGGAGCGTGCCGGTAACCAGGTGGGACCTGCCTGTCCCGAATTTTTTGGCAAACGCATCGAATCGTTCCATGACCTGCGAACAGCCACACATACCCACCCGGATACGCCCCGGACCTGTGGGAATTGACCAGCCGAAAAACTCCGGTGAAGCATCCGGATAGATCCGGACATACTGCGGTTCGCAATTGCCCGGCATATCAGCCTGGATGCCGGCAAGATAGATCCGCGCCCGCTGCATACCATAGCTCCGGGCGATGGTGCTTCGCGGGCCGTCAGCAGCTATCAGGATATCAAACCCGATCTCTTCGTGTCCGTTCACCCCACGGGTGACAACACTCTTTCCCCGGACAGTACTGACCGCAGTCTTCAGCCGGAATTCTGCCCCGTTGTCTGCTGCAGCCTCTGCCATCTCGCGGTCAAGGGTTCCGCGGTCCACCACCATAGCTTTGGTGACTTTTGCATCGATGAGCAGTTCACTGCCGGCCCCGGAGATAACCCGGGCCCCGGTGACCCTGTTCAGAACGGATCGTTCTGATGAAACCCTGCACTCGGCAAATGCTGCTGTCGAGAGGAGTCCTGCACACTGGACCGGGTATCCAATGGTCCCGTGCTCCTCGATGCAGAGCACAGAGAGCCCGAGCCCTGCACATTCCCGTGCAGCAGCACTGCCTGCGGGACCAGCGCCGACCACGACAACATTATAGTTCATGCGACACCACAGCCGTTTCTACCCCCGGGAAAATCCGGCACACAAGGCAGGTTTCCTGTTTTTTTAATCTGCCCCGCTGGTTGCCCGGCTGGAGGAAACATGGTGCTCTCATGCTGCCGGCACCTCCGTATCATAAAATCCCAGGATGATGGAAAAGAGGCCGAACACCAGCGCGACGTCCCGACAACCGTGAGGATCAGGTACTTGGCAATACCAGGATAGTAATGCAAGAGTATGGTGAGCAGGAGAAGGGCCGTGATGATCATATCAGGGATCAGGATATATTTCGTCCGCGGATTATCGAGCGCGAGCGTGATATCGGAAAATCCATTGCAGACAGCCACTGCTGTTATGACCATGATGATGAGGTATTCGATTAGTACCTGCACCATGATGGAGAGAAAACCGATCACGAGGAGCACGGCTGAAAGGCCGAACCAGAGGATCGATTCCTCGCTCCG
>JAKLGN010000193.1 GCA_022710665.1 Methanoregula sp.
GATTCGGCAGGGGAGAGATCCCGGCCGGATATATCCAGTGCGAGCTCGCTGACCTGCCCGTCCAGGTATTTCGCATAATTGCGGAGCTGGCTTACCTGCGGCGAGTACTTCTTCGGGTCTGCGACAATGGATTCGAGTTCCGCGAGAAGGTCTTCAGGAATCGTGAGGGTATGGGCGATCTCCGCCTCGATCTGCCGGATCACGACCGGCGTGTCTGCCGATGCCGGGCGCTGCAGGTGCCGCGGCACAAAGACCACGTCGTCCTCCCTGCCCGGCACCAGGCGCATCACGATCCGTTCGAAGGGCCGGATCAGGATCAGGAACACGATACAGCATGCCAGGTTGAAGAGGAGGTGGGCATTTGCCACCTGCTGCCCGGCATCCCCTCCCAGGGAGACGATCAGGTTCGAAAAGAGCGGGAGCATGGGGAGGAACATCAGGACGCCCAGGAAATTGAAGAGGAAGTGCGCAACGGCAGCCCGCTTTGCCGAGGTGTTCATCCGTGCGGCAACGAGCAGTGCGGTTGCCGGGGTGCCCAGGTTTGCGCCAAGGAGGATGGGGATGGCGACTTCAGGTTTGAGAAGGCCGTTCTGGGACATCACGACCACAAGGCCGGTGGTGACGGAACTGGACTGGAAGATGTTGGTGATGAGGAACCCGAACGCGATCTGGAGAAAGACCGTGTCCATCAGGGCCACAAGCGCGATCAGCTGCGGATCGGTCCGGTACGGGGCCATGACGCCGGAGATGAGCGAGAGGGAGAAAAACACCAGCCCGAAGTAGAAGATCGGCCTCCCGAAGATCCGGTACCGCCCGGGGATGATACCGATGACAAAGCCGATGAGGATAAAGACCGGGGCAAAGGCGGTCAGGTTCAGCGCAACGAGCTGGGAGGTCAGGGTGGTCCCGAGATTGGCGCCGAAGATGATCCCAAGCGATGCGGCAAAGGAGAGGATGCCGGCGTTTACCAGCCCTACCGTGATGACCGTTGTTGCCGTGCTGGACTGGACAATTGCCGTGACTACGGCGCCGGCAACGGTCCCGCGAACGGGTGTCTGCGTCAGCCGCTGGATGATACTCCGCAGGTAGTCACCGGCTGCAAGCTGGACCTCGCGGGAGAACTGCTCGATCCCGTACAGGAAGAGGATGATCCCCGGTATGATGGCAAAGACGAGTTCCCACGATGCCATAATCAGCCTACCTGCACGATAATCGAACCCTTACCTGGTTTCAGGGCCGTAAAGGGCGACCCGATCCCGCCATGGGTGTCGTTCATGCCGGTTCCTGCACGGGAGATGCCCTCCGCTGGTCGCAAAGGCGGGTATTCACGCCGGAAATCATGCCGTCTGGTTTCCCGCGGTGATCAGGATCGACCGCCGGGCCTGCCGGATCACCGCATTCGTGGTGCTGCCCAGGATGAGCGTCCGGAGCTCCCGCGTCCAGCCCCCGCCTCTCCGGCTCATGAGGATGAGCGTGACCTCTTCCCGGTCGGCCGTTGCGGTGATCTCATCGGGGGGATTCCCGACATGGACCCGGGAAATGACGGAGAAACGGGAGAGCGCGGGATCCTGTTCCATTGCTGCCAGTTTCTCCTTTGCTTCGCGGACAGCGGCCTGGATCTCCTCCTCGGACTCGCCCTTGTCAACCACGTGGAGGAGGAGGATCTTCCCGGGCTCAGGGATGTTTGTGAGGGCGTCGAGAGCGTCCCGCGACGGGGCCGAGAAGTCCACCGGCACAAGCACGCGGGAGAACAGGTTCAGACGCCTGTCCGTGGCTGCGGTTCCCGGCAAAAACCGCATGAGCAGCACGGGTGTCTGTGCACCGCGGATGACACCTGCCGACACGCTACCAAGGAGGATCTCGCGGATCGTGTTCCTCCCTCTGGCCCCCATCATGATGAGCGAGGCGCTGCAGGCTTCGGCCTTGGCGAGGATCGCAAGCGTAACGGTGCCCTGCGTGATGGGATCCACTATCGCTTCAACGATCACACCGGCCTTGATCCCACCTGTTTCCAGCGCCTGCCGGTTCTCTTCCAGGAGAATCTTTGCGTTCTCGATCTTCGGGCCGTGCTCCCATCCCCGCAGCGACGGACGGGTAGCGTCGATGATGTGGAGGAGGACAACTTCCTTCACTCCGTAAATATCCTTCACGGATTCAAGGACTCTCTCTGAGTCCGGTGAAAAATCCGTTGGAAGCAGAATTTTTTCAAACATCTCCCCCGCACCTGAAAAATACAAGGAACTCTGGTTATTTAAGGGAATG
>JAKLGN010000194.1 GCA_022710665.1 Methanoregula sp.
TGCTGTCGGTATGTCGCTTTCCACCGTTGCCACCAGCGCCTATACCGCAGACATTGCAAAAAAAGAACAGATGGGAGCATCGATGGGGGCGCTCTCATCGGTAATGGATATCGGGCACTCCGCTGGACCTCTCGTCACCGGGATCATAATTGCCGGCAGTGGTTATGGTGCCGGGTTCCTGGCAAGCTTCCTGATTGCCGCAGTCGTCTGCGGGTTCTTCGCCCTCTCGGTCCGGGACCGGTAATGGGCGTGAGGTCCCGGATTCATCCGTAAGAAACGTGGAAAAGCGCTGGCCGGACCGTCCTGCTGAAAAATCCAGAGCACCGTTCACCTGCCGACCGAGTTCCCTGTCATGATGGTGTATCAGATCACGGGCAGCATTCTTTCTCTGATTGGATCTGGTACAATTGGCATGTCCGCCGATAAGATCTTGAGAACGGTCTTGCCATGCTCTGGAACCGCAGACCGGGTCTTCCGGGCCAATGAAGGGTCCCCGGGGTGTTTCCGCACCGGATTCCTGATATCCCTTCGAATGATCGACGGTATCCGGCAACAGCGACAGAATTTTCAGCGCAGTCTGCTTTTCCGCGCCCGATCTTCCTTACGGATCTTTCTTTGCGAACTTTTTCCACACCTGCTCCCGGTATACCGGGCCGCTGTTATAGGTGCAGAAGGGAATCAGGCGTCCATCCGGGGTCGCGTAGTGGATGCAGCACCGCTGGACACGCCCGAGATCGTAGTTGTACCGGTCCATGAAGTGCATGGTCCCGATGAACAATGCGTTCCGGTGAAACTCCGTGAGTGCTTCGAAGTTCTGCTGGGTCAGAATTTTTACCATCATCCTCCAGAAATCGGTTGTATTGCCCTGCTCTCCCTTCCTGATGGAGTCGTGCATATTTCTTATCCCATCGAGGAGTGCCATGTACTTGTTAATGGCGCCACCTTTTTTGAGAGTCTTCGCCATCTGGTCAACTGATTCAAAGAGATGATCCACATTTATCATCCGGTTCACCGGGACGACTGCTCCATCATTTTGGACAAAAATGTAGGTCGCTGCACCGCAATGCTGGTGTGCAGTAAACCTGACCTGGGGTCGTTCGGTATACGCTTCGACAAGATCCGAGAATGGGATCACACTCGGAACCGGGTAGAAATCATCCTTTTTTATAACACCGTCCATCTGCTTCTCAATACCTGCCAGAAGATCGGGAATGGTTATCCGTGCTTTCCTGACATCCTCCTCACGAGCAGCACCGGTAAAGGCAACCGGCTGGAAATTCACACCCCGGATGACAGAAATATTCCTGGCTGCAAACCTGATGATATCCCCGACTTCGTGATCGTTTCTTCCCCGTAATACCGTAGGCACGAGGATTACCCCAAGACCCACTTTTTTCAGGTTCCCGATGGCCTTTTTATGCATCGTAAGAAACGGGTTGGTCTCTTTTGAAATCCCGTCAAAGTGGAGATAGACTGTGCTTAAACCGGCATCCCTGAGCTGCCGGGCAAGTTCTGGTTCTTTTGCTATCCGGATTCCGTTTGTTGCGAGCTGTATCTGTGGGAATCCCAATTCCTTCGCTTTTCTGATGATCTCAACAAGGTCATCCCGCATGGTCGGTTCCCCGCCAGAGAACTGTACAGCAGGTACCGGGACGGGTTTTTGATCCCTCAGCATCTGCATCATTGCTACGATCTCATCAAATGCCGGTTCGTACACAAACCCGCATGCCCGGGCATTGGCAAAACAAAAATCGCAGTTAAGATTGCAGCGGTTGGTAAGATCGATATTCGCAAGCAGTGTCTGCGAATGGTGATGATTGCAGAGGCCGCACGCGGCCGGACAGCTCTCCGGCGGTGCAATATTCTGCGGGTTTTCGATACCGTTTCCCAGGGAATCGTAGTGTTCGTACCGGTGATACATTGCGGCATCTGACCAGTAGAGATACCGGGCAGTACCATGTGTCGGACATGTCCGTTCCAGCCAGATCTGTCCCTCATCCTCGATAATATCTGCTTCAAGAACCGTATTACAGGTGGGGCAAAGGCTCCGTGTTTTTTTTATCAGCATCAATTGACCAGCTTGAGGAGCGGGAATAACAATGTCACCGTTGCCCGCTTCTCTGCCATCGAGATAAGGCTGTGAATCCATGGAATCTCCATATCTGTTATTTCGCAGGGATCTCGTTCTTCCCGATCTGCAGGAACCGCTCCACGAATTTTATCCATCCTTTCTT
>JAKLGN010000195.1 GCA_022710665.1 Methanoregula sp.
CCCGGCGGGTGCCGGTATTCTGATCGATGGCGTGTATCTCGGGACTACCCCGAAGATCCTTCCGGGAATACCCTCGGGAAACCATATCCTGCGGCTGACCCTGAGCGGGTACCATGATTATGAGGGGTCGATCTATGTCGTGGCGGGACAGACAACACAGGGATATGGCACGCTCCAGCCGCTCAGTCAGGTCGTGTCGCCAGCGCCAACCACAACGGTGGTTGTTCCCGTGGTTGTCCCTGTTGTCACGGCACCACCGGAACCGGCGCAGGATACCGGGCTGCTCGGGAATTCGGGCGTTCTTGCAGCCATTATCGGAGCTATTGGTGTCGTCATCGCATCCTTTGCAAAAATCTATACTCACGGCAGGCAGCCCCCGAAAAAAGAGTGAGGGATAGCCTTACAAAGACCTGCCCCGGCCGGACCATGCTATCCTCCGGATGCTGGAGAGCAGCCGGTATACGGGGAACTGGAGCCGGGTCACGGCCCTGTACGAAGTTTTTTACCAGCGCGGACCGGAAACGGGATTTTTTTATGGATTTTGACAAAACCTATAATTACCAGGTTTTGCCATGCGATCAACAAAAAGGGGGCGGTTAATCCTCCTCCTCTCGGGTATTCAAACCGGATCCGACCCCAGGCCCCGGAAGCCTGGTTTCCTCCCCTACTCATTCGCGGGTAGCAGGCACTTTCCTTTTACTCACGTCAGAATCTCCACTGGAAATGACGGGCAGTCATATGTCTGACATTATACGATTCCCAGATTTGAGTAAGGGGGTCAACGATAACCAAGAGATAATCAGCTACAACACCAAAATCCTGATGCAGGAGGCACATCCTCTCTCAATTCAAGGTGCTGATGGGCGCCGGACCCGGTATGGACCACGAATCGGGGAAAAGGGCAGGACCGATCAGGGTACCGGTGTGATGGGTCTCATGAAAAAAATTTCCAGGGAACAGAAAAAGGCGGAGTACCAAAAACATTCCCACGGAATCTCCGGTATGGTGAGTTGTCATGGATCATAAGGCACGGTTTGCCGCTGACTCGCTCGAAAAACAATACCCGGAACCGGACCGGCTCCCAAAAGATGCCTGCCTCGTGGTTGTCCGGAACGGGGGAGTTTACTTAAGGAAAGAGAGCACTCCGACCATTGGCGAAAGAAGATCTTCCGACCTCCTGAAAGAGCCGGGAAAGAACGCCCAGTATCTCGGTCACCGGCGAGCCGTTCCCTGGTATGCCATCGATCTTTCCGATGACCTGCCCCTGCCCGAAGGGCTGGTATACGCCGGTGTACGGGAACTTGCCGGTCTTGTCCCGGACGAAGAACTCGCTATTGCCGGGCTTGCGGTTCAGATAACCGAATATCACCGGACCACCCGGTTCTGCGGGAGGTGCGGTACGGCAACAGTCCCTGCAGGAACCGAGCGGGCCAAAGTCTGTCCGTCCTGCCACCGGGTCATCTATCCCCGGCTCTCCCCGGCGGTCATCGTTCTTGTCAGAAACAACAATGCTGTCCTCATGGTGCGGGGAAAAAGGGCGGCACCGGGCCGGTACAGCCTCATTGCCGGTTTTGTTGAACCCGGCGAAACCATCGAACATGCCGTTCACCGCGAAGTCCTTGAAGAGGCGGGGATTACGATAAAAAATATCCGGTATTGTGCAAGCGAACCATGGCCCTTCCCCGATTCAGTCATGCTCGGGTTCGTTGCCGATTATGATGGTGGTGAACTTGCCCCGGATGGCGTTGAGATTGAGAGCGCTGTCTGGTTTGACCGCGACCATCTCCCGCCCCTCCCGCCGAACCTGAGCCTGACCCGGGCGCTCATCGACGACTGGGTTGCCGGAGCATAAACCCGGTTCTGCGCCCGGGGGATACGATCATGTAGGAGGGGAGAAGAATACTGTATTGAGGCAGATTCCATGGTGACACTGACACAGGAAATCAAAGAATCATTGCAGGGAACGAAGACCTATTTCCTTGCAACATCGTCAAAAAAAGGCATTCCCAATGTTGTCCCGATTGCAGCGGTCAGGCTCCTGGATGACGGGACCATGCTCATCTCGGATCAGTTCTTCACAAAGACGCTGCAGAACATGAGGGAGAATCCGAAGATCGCGCTCTCGTGGTGGGGGGAGAAAGGCGGTTTCCAGATCAAGGGTACCGTCACCATCCACACGGATGACGAGATCTTCCGGCAGGACGTCGCCTTGATGAAGGAGACCTGGCCTGCAT
>JAKLGN010000196.1 GCA_022710665.1 Methanoregula sp.
ATCTTGGTTCCCCTCGGGAGAACGACCGCGGAAAAGACCCTCAACCCCCGCATGGGAGTCGATGGCGGCATCTCTGTGCTGGGCACGACCGGGCTTGTCGAACCGTGGGACGATCACCTGACAAAATCCACGACCGAACGCGTTGCTGCTGCTGACCGGCCGGTCCTCACCACGGGGAGAGTGGGGCTCCGGTTCTCCCGGCTCCTCTTCCCGGAACGGGAAGTTATTCTTATTGGAGGAAAACTGAAAGAATCCCTTGATGCGGCCCGCGGGGAGGTCACTCTCTGCGGCCTTCCTGCCCTTATCATCCGCTTTATCGACCCGCACATCCTTGACGGGACCGGCTGCCAGACCGTTGAAGAGTTCTCCACCTCCCCGCAGTTTGCGCCACTTCTCAAGGAAACGCTCCGGAAGTTCCGCAAAACCCGTCCCGGTGTTACCGTAATCCTCATAAACCGCGAAGGCAGGATTATTGGTGAGAGTCCATGAAGATCATCGGTGTCGGGTGCGGCCCGGGCCTGCTGACAGAACAGGCCATTACGGAACTCCAAAAAACGCGACTCGCCTATGGATCGGACCGGGCGATAGAACTTTCCCGGGCATACCTTCCCCGGGATTGTACCGTCAGGTCGATTGACGATTTCAAGAACCTCGGGGCGCTCGGGGATGAGGCGGTTGTCCTCTCAACCGGTGATCCTATGCTCGCCGGCCTCGGATATCTTGACGGTAAGGTAATCCCTGGCATCTCATCGCTCCAGATCGCTGTTGCACGGCTCCATATCCCCCTTTCACGGGTTAGTGTTGTGGTCGCTCACGGCCATGGCCACGAAAAGGGTATGTGCGATACAGTTGACGAGGTGAAGAAGGGAAAGATAGTCTTCCTCCTTGCCGACCCGAAATTTTCCGTTGCCGAGCTCTACGCCCGTCTTGCCGCGCTTGCCCTGCCTCTGCGGGTTGCGGTCATGGAGAACCTGGCCTATCCCAGTGAACGGATTATCACGGGAGATATTGGCTCACCACCGCAGCCGGCCGCGGATCTCTATTCTCTTGTCATTGGGAACTTTTAACCGGTTAACCCTTCTTTTTACCCTCTTGAACACCGCAAAAAACCATTGAAAACACCCGGGGGCTTCGCCCCCATCTCCAGAGCATCCCATTTGTTATGATGTCAATTTTAAGCTATACCGGGTACATTATTCGAATCATCGCATTGCATTGCATCCCCAATGATGGGGATAAGCTGGGAGCATACCTTTTTTTATAAAAAAAAAGCATTTTCAGAGTACGCCTTTTTTTAGACGACAAGCCTTTGTAATTTGGATTCAAAAAAGATCTGAGCTGAGGTAATCCATGGATAAGGCTGCACAGGCAAAAGTCAGCATGGTTTCATTTGTCACCGGACTAATCATGCTGTTTATACCCTATTTAAAGAACTTTGATACGGTTATCCCGGGGATCTCCATGTATTTTCCTCTGATGTTCTATCTCGGACTGGTACTGGTAGCAGCGGGGTATTACCTGAAATAGACCGTGCCAGTCAGGATTCCGGTATTGCAGCAGGATGGGAACGGGGTATGTCCGGATAATTCCATATGCGATATGACCCGGGCATTCCTGCACTCTGATTATCCGGGTGCTTCTTTTTTTTGAGAGATACAGCGCGTGCTGATTCCTGCAGGAGTTCTTATCAAAAAGGATTCAACGGGATTGCCGGGTACTGTTCCTGCCATCCGGATCGGGAGGGCTGATGATCTGTACGGCACCGATCCGTTGCCCCTGAAGATCCGAAAGAGGGGATACACGGTGGATAAAATAGCCGGGCAGGTTCTTTCGGTTCTGTAAAGGCTGCACCTGTGCAACCAGTGTTGCACCATCACGGTAGGCACCGGGATAGTACCGTTCAAGGTCCCCGTCTGCCGCATCAAAAAGGGTGACAAGGGTAGGACGGGAGGGGTCGTAAAACGGGAAGAGGTGTTCATAATCATCCCTGCCCGCTACGTTCGCTTTCTCGACGCCGGTTACCTTCTCCATGGCGATATTCCACGCGAGTACCCGGTTTTTATGATCAGTGATGACAACCGCATCCGGGATTGACGCAAGGATATCCTCTA
>JAKLGN010000197.1 GCA_022710665.1 Methanoregula sp.
GAAGATCTCGCTGCGCCGCTGCAACCGTTCCTCCGGTTCGAAGAGACTGAAGACTACGCTGGTGTACTCCTCGAACCGGAGGGTTTCATTGTGGCAGAGTGATGCATAGTGCCCGAACTTATCTGCAGAACGCCCGCATTTTCCGCGGTATCCGGGCCATGGTTCTCGTCCATCCGCTGCCCGGACACGTTTCACGGTGGAGACAGCCGCCGGGGGATGCCCCGGGGGGCCGGGTGCAGGTCAGATTCTTGAAGAGCAGCCGCTCAATGAAGGATCGCATCTCCCGGGTACCGATCCCGAAACAGAGGGGATCCTGCGATGAAAGTGTCGGCCTCTGGAATTTTTTCAAGAACCGGGGTCAGCCTGTCCTTGATACCACGCCTGCCATAGCTCTTTGAGCTTGCAGGCACAGCAGCTCCTTCAGTCCCTTGAGTCCCGGTCCCAGAGGTGGACAAGGTCATTCTCTGCTCCATGCGATGCTGCCACTTCGGGAGCGTATCCGAGCAACGTCGCCGTGTTCCACTTCTTGCGTGGGCTTCCGTTGAAGGCAATGACATTCATTTCCGGATTCCGCTATATCATGAGAGGGGGATTACCGCCATGTCACCTGCAGGGGTTTCCGGCGCGGGATACCGCAGATTCTGTACTGCGGGTGACCGAACATCATTGCATAGGCACTCTTCCGCCCCAATGGGATACCGAGCTCCTTCCGGAGCGGTTCATGGGAGGAGGCTGCCATGGCAACAAATCCGGCCCAGCAGGTGCCGATCCCGAATGCGGGCGCGGCGATATCGAAGTGGGTAAGGGCAATGATGGCGTCAGTCTGCGCCATTGGGTTGTTCTCCGGAATAGTGGCTATGACGAGGTGCGGGGCACCCCGGCAGATGACGTCACTGCCGCTCTCCCAGGCGCCAATCAGTACCGGCACATACCCACTCATGGGGTGTGTTGAATCCACGAGAGTCTCCATCCATTCAATGGTTAATCCGGCGATCTTCTTCACCTTCCCGGGATTATGGACAACGATCCACTCAACCGGCTGGCCATTACCTCCCGATGCAGCATATCTGCAGATGTCAAGGACATCAAGGATCGTCTTCTTCGGGACGGGATTCTTTAAAAAACGCCGCACGGAGCGCCGTTTCCTCAAATAATATCCCATATCTTCACGGGCAATGGTTCCGGCACCTGCCGGCAGGAGCACTTTCTCGTCCGGGCGGTCGTTCAGGAGAAGCGCCTGCGACGGGCAGAAGGCTTCGCAGTGCCCGCACCGGATACACATGCCGGTTTTTGAATCCGGTATTTTCGGCAGGGTGTTTTCATTGGCAGGGTCGATAATGCCTGCCGTGCACACAGCAGAGCAGATCCCGCACCGGGTGCAGAGTTCCGGGTCAACAAGGATATGCACCATTATTGTCCTCCGTTTCTTGTCCCGGGTTGAGCGCCCTGTTTCAGGCTCTTTCCCGCGCTCCAGGCATCTCCGGCATACTTCCCGAGTGTCCAGTAACGGTTGTCCGGCATGGTCAGGAAAAGCGGATCGATCTTGGGGAAATCAGGCTTCCCTTCCTTGATTGCAACCCCATCAGCATAGACTCCCACGATCTCACCGATATAGAGACTGTTGGTCGGGAGGGGGACAATCTGCACCAGCCGGCACTCGAGCGAGACCGGGCACTCTTTTATGAGAGGTGCTGTCTTCAGCGAACCGTAAAAGATGTCAAAGATCTGCGACTTGTCGACAGTATCTCCTGAAACAAGTCCGCAATAATCCGTCTTCTCGAGGAGATCAGAAGAAGGGATATTCACGGAAAAGGTCTTCATGTCTGCTATCCCTTTTGCCGTGTAGTGGTGGTTGCCGATCCCGCACGCGATCATCGGGGGGTTCGCGTTCGCCCTCGCGCACCAGCCAACAGCCATAAAGTTGGCCTTCCCGTTACGCTGCGTTCCCACGAGCACCACCGGCATCGGGATGAAAAAGTTGTTTCCGATCTGTTGTTTTTCCATACGGGTTACCTCATCCTGCAGTGTCCATTCAGTGCACCAGAACAAATAACCTTCACCTTCCATTCGCCACAGCCCTTATCCT
>JAKLGN010000198.1 GCA_022710665.1 Methanoregula sp.
TCACGGTCCGGGTGGTTCGACCGGGCAATTAAAAGTCAGGGTGCATGAGCGGGATATTCCCCCGTTTTCACTGCATCATGCCGGAAGCAGCCGGTCTCGTGGTCGTTGACCATCCCGACCGCCTGCATGAAGGCATAGCAGATTGTCGGCCCGGCAAATTTGAATCCCCGCTTCTTCAGGTCCCGGCTCATGGCTTCCGATTCCGAAGAAGTTGCCGGGATTTCGCTCATCGAACCGACCCGGTGATTGATCGGGCGACCATTGGTGAACTGCCAGATGTAGGCATCGAAAGAACCGTATTCGTCTAAAACCTCAAGGAATTTTTTCGCATTGGTAACTGCTGCTGAAACTTTCAGCCGGTTGCGGATGATCCCCGGATCGGAAAGGAGCCGGGCAATGTCCCCTCCGGTAAAACGGGCGATGGCCGCCGGATCGAAATCATGGAACGCCTTCCGGTAGTTCTCCCGCTTGTTGAGGACAGTCTGCCATGACAGTCCTGCCTGAACTCCCTCAAGGATCAGGAATTCGAACAGGACCCGGTCGTCATGGACCGGGACGCCCCATTCCTCGTCATGGTACCGGAGCATCAGCGGGTCCGCCCCGGCGCCGGTCCATGAACAGCGTTTTTTTTCTCCCATCCAATCACCACGCATCAGGGACAAGAGCGCAGTTTTCCGATCCGCCCCGCTTATTTTGCTTCCTTGTTCTCTTCCCAGAGCCCGAAGGAGTTCCCCTCGGTATCCATGCAGTTGGCAAGATAGCCCATGCCCGGCACCGGCATCTTGCCCGTGATGAGTTTTCCCCCAAGGCTCTGGACCTGAGTCATCGCAGCATCAATGGACTGCACGCCGAAATAGTTCATCATGCGCTGGGAGGGGTCCATCCGCTTTCCCATGCCGCCGCCGACTCCCGGCGTTCCGTCAAGGTTTGTTGTGCTGATGAGATAGAAGTCCATTCCGGGCCAGGACTCGAATTTCCATCCAAAGAGATTGGAATAGAATTTCTTCGCCCGTCCGGTATCCTCTGCCGGTACATCAAAGTGGACAATGGCTGGCATCAGACTGTCACCACCCTTAATCGAGCAGGCAGGCTGATAAAAATATCCATTCATGGAACCGGACAGAGCAACAGATCGATAATCTAATGCAACCCGACAGAAGACCTTGAGACGATATTCCCGGTACAGCAGTTGGGATATCCTGTTCATTCCTTTTATAACGGACTGTGCGACCGTGCTCTGCCCCGTACATACACACCGACCCCTTCCTTGGCAATTCGCTCACAAAGGTTTCCGCTGCTCAAAAAGGCTACATCAAAACATTCTTGAGAAAAAAATTGCCGGAAAGTCGCGGGAGGCGCCTGGGGACAGACGGTTTACCTGGTAAAACCGGGACCGTGGGCGACCATACCACTCCACAGTGCGTTCTGCGTCCGGGAAAATGCGAATGCATATAAAATAAAAATTGAAATATAGTGTATGAACCTGCAGTGTTCCGGTGTATTTGTCATCGCGGTTGTCCTGCTTATGATATTCACCATAAACCCGGGCTGCACGACTGACCGGAATGCCGACCTGACTGACGCTGAGCTCCGGACAACATTTCTTGAGAATGCCGGGAGGATACAGGATTACCGTTCGGAATACCATGTAACAAAACCGGGCGGAAGGATCAGCTATGATTGGAAAGCCCCGGGATCTTACCGTATAGCGTATCTTGAATCTGAGAACCCGGCTGCGGGAACATCGTATACTGTGAACCTGACCACGGCCACGATATACAATGCAGAGGAAAAGACCTACCAGATACGACCGGATATGCGATTTCTGAGAGAATATGATTACCAGGACATGGTTCAGCGGATCGTAAAATCCGGGAAATTTTCTGTCATCGGCAAAATGACGGAGAACGGCCGGATGCTCTACGGAATCGAGATCGTTACCGAACCCTGGTCAATGGAATACACCACCTATGTCAGCTCAAAAGTGCAGGCATGGATTGATCCCGGTACCGGCCTTGCCTGGAACATATCCACGTATTATCCGTCTGATACGCTGAACAAGTATATACGGTATGATC
>JAKLGN010000199.1 GCA_022710665.1 Methanoregula sp.
TATGCGAAATACCTGGACGGGCAGGTCAGCGAGCTCGCACTGGATATATCCGGCCGGGATCTCTCCCCTGCCGAATCTTCCCGGCTTGCCGGCCTTGTCCGGATCTCGAAGCTCGCGCAGGTTCTTGCCGACCAGACCGGGGAACTCGTGGAGATTGTCCACCAGGTCCAGGAACGCGGGATCGTCTTTTCCGAAGCATCACGGAGTGCGATCCAGCACACTCTCATCCCCTGCAGCATGAACCTGAAGACGCTGGCTGATGCGTTCCCCGTCCTGTCCGAGAGCGTGAACGAGGCGATGCGGGCGCAGGACGACCTCCTGCGGGACACCATCACCCGCCAGTACCAGGACTATCTCGACCGGTTCGCGTCCCACAAGACCCCGTCAGGGAGCGAGTTCTCCCGGGTCCTTTTCCAGATTGAGGGGATGGCAGGCACGATCCGGGAGATCCGGAAGTCCTCACGGCTGATCGGGGAATCGTGAGGGATGCACGGACCGGGCTTTCTGCCCCTCCTGCCAAAAATGCTTAATAATCCCGACAGCAGGTTTTAACCAGAGATACATGCCCCTGCCGGATACACCACATGCCCGGATGACGGCCCGGTATGTATTTTTGGGCTCTGGAGAAAACCTCGTCTTATGGTGTTAGTGACCGTCTGTGGTAATTATGAGGGTGACCCCCTCTCTCCCCCAGAGGGGGAGGCAGCATGCGGGGGCAGGCCCCCTTGTCCCCCCCCCTTTCCCGTCCATACTCCACGGGGCGAGCCCCGACGAGGCGGCGAGCGCCCGTGGCCCTATCGCTCATCAATATAATTTCTCATAGAGGATTTCCCATGAAAATCGTAGTTAAACAAATGTGACTTTAGGATTTTTCACGCTCTCAATTATTTGAGATGAATGCCATTGCCCAAAAAGGAGGCCCCGCGGCGGCCTTAATTACTGTACTCGTACAAAAATCCGGTAATCTGCCCCGCTGTGCCCCGCTGTGCCCCGCGAGGGGCCCTGAAGCGGGGTGCCATCACTGCGATTTTCATGGTTCCGGTGTGAACCCACTCTGTTCATTCCCGTTTCTACAGAGCATATTTTTGGTTTCAGACAGAGATACTCTTTTAATTCATTATTGAGGCGTTGTTCCATGGTACACAAGGAAAATGAGATACAGCCTGTTGCTGATACCGGCAGGCCGACAGCCTGGCGCTGCACGGTCTGCGGCTTTGTCTTTCATGGCGAAAAACCGCCGAAAGGCTGCCCCGTCTGCCACAGCCCAACCCCTGAATTCATCCGGGACGGGCAACGGGCACCACTCACCTATGAAGGGGAGCCCTTCGATGTCCTGCTGATCAACGGCAGCACGCACCGGGCCGGCAACACCGGCCACATGGCCGATCTTGCAGAGGAGATACTTCGCGAACAGGGAATCGCGTACCGGCGCTACAACCTCAGTGAACATACGATCGATTACTGCTGGTGCTGTTACGCGGTGCGGGCGGAGTCCTGCACCTACCCGTGCCGCAATAAAAATGATGACATGCCGGCATTCCACCGGATGCTCGAAGCGTCAAAGGCGGTGATCATCGTTTCGCCCATCAACTGGAACAGCATGTCGGTGCGGCTCAAGGCATTCCTTGACCGGACCACCTGCATGGAGAACCTCTATCACCTCAAAAAACCCGGCCATACCGAGGGCAAGATCGCCGGGATCCTGGTCCAGGGCCACGAGGACGGTGCCATCAAGACCGCAATGGACATCTGGCTGAACTTCGAACAAATGGGATACATCCTCGCGCCGTTCGGTATCGGTTTCCGGACCCACGGGTCGGAGTTCAACAGCAGCACGGACCGGGAGTTCTTCAGGAATGATGACTTCATTGTCCGGCAGGCCAAAGGGGTCACGAGCAACGTCATCACGCTGATGAAGGAAGGCCTCGAGGAACGCCTGAAAGGACGGCTCGTGCCGGTCACGGAATGAATCAGCCACCGTGCCGGAATCTCCCATCCCTCACGCCGCCTCTTTTGGGAAGTAC
>JAKLGN010000002.1 GCA_022710665.1 Methanoregula sp.
ATCAAGCGTACAGTTACCCTTCAATGTGCAATAACAGGTAACGAAGAGGACTTTTTTCAGCCCGCTTTCCTCAAGGTCGTCCGGAAACACCCCATGTCTTCTCATCTCCCCTGGTCATACGGTTCTGCCCGCAATCATCCCGGATCTTTTATACTCAGTCCTTATCAATCGTCCCAATACTATATGAATCTATTGTAAGCCCGGACATGTTCCGGCCCTGCACAGATTTCGATCCGCCCGGACTCTCAGGACGCAGGATACCGATCTTTCCACGGTGGGAATAAGAAGGGGATGTCCGGTTCTTTACCGGTTCAGGCAGCAGGTCCGATCTTCCAGACCTCTCCGGTCGTCGCCGAGGGATCCGGGCCGCTCTTCGTGTTCAGGAGGACGTAGAGTTCATACCGGTCATCCTGCCCAAACCCGCGGACGTAGGCATGGGGCCGGCCATCGCTTGTTCCGCTGTCCAGGACTTTTTGGAACGTCCACATCCTGTTATCCTGCTGGTCAACCTCCTTGGCCGATGCCGGATACCTGCGGATATCATACCCTGCCGGGGGCGTTGCCGCATAGATGCTTCCGTCGCCGCTCGTAAAACCGGTGCTCCACATGCCAAAGATGTATTTTCCCGAGAGCGCCGGGACATCCGTTCCCCGGTAAATGTACCCGCCAACGATCGTGTTCCCGATGTCATGGCCGGTCTCGACAACCGGGCCGATGAGCGGTTCTCCCCGTGCTCCGGTGGTGGCGCAGGGTTCCGGGGGTGGTGTTCCGGCATCCTCCGGGTCGAAACAGTGCGTCCCCTCCCGGATCTTCCACCCGTAGTTGCCGCCTTTTGCAAGGAAAAAGACTGATTCGAAGAGCTCCTGCCCCGCAACGCCGGTTGTCAGCGTGTGGTTCCCGCCGGCATCGAAGGACAGGTATGCCGGGTTCCGGAGTCCCATTGCATAGATCTCGGGAAGGAATGCCGGATTCGTCATGAAGGGATTATCCTGCGGGATGGCGTAGGCCTTCCCGCCGGTCCCGACAGAATCGACATCGATCCGTATCACCTTTCCGAGCAGGGTAGCGGGGTCCTGCGCGTTGCCGGTCCCCGGCATATGACCGGCACCGGTATCGTCCGCCCCGCCCCCGTCGCCGAGCGCAATATAGAGGTACCCGTCATCGGGTCCGAACAGGATCGGGCCTCCGTTATGGTTCATCTGGGGCTTGTCGATCGCAAGGAGGATCTTTTCGGAGGCGGGATCGACCCTGTCGGGGTTGCCGGCCATCACCCGGAACTCGGAGAGCCGGTTGGTGCAGCTCCATCCGGCAGGTGCCCCCTGCCGGAGCGGCGCGGCATAGTGGACAAAGACGCGGCCGTTGCTCGTTGAGTCGGGGTGGAATGCGATCGCATAGAGCCCGCGTTCATCGTACTGGGGACTCAGGGCGATCATCCTGTCGCGGAGGTCGAGGAACGGCTCGGGATAAACGGTCCCGTTCGCCCCGATGATCCGGACCGTGCCGATCTGGTCCGCAACAAAGAGCCGCCCGCTCCCGTCCGTTGCGATCATCATCGGGGCGGTGAAGGTGCCGGCGATCTTTGTGAGCCTGACCGGGATCGATTCCGGTTCCAGGACAGTAACCGAGGTGCCGTTCCGGAACTGCGCCGCTTGGGCAGAGTACCGGTTGGTGAGGTCGGTAGTCGCGGGGGAAGGCGTCATCGTGGCTGGCGGGGGGGTGCCATCCATGGGGGAACCGGTGCATCCTGCCAGTACGGGAAGGAGGAAGAGAACGATGAGGAGAACGACAGGGGAGCGCATGAGGGGGAGATGGATTGCCGGGATATTAAGTGCACACTTCCTGACAGTGCCATCGTTACGGATCCCCGCCAGGAAGACCTCCCCTGATGCGGTGCCCCCGCTGAGTCTTTTGTTCAGGAGAGATCCCGAAATTTCCCCTGCTCCGGGGCATTGTCTCCCTCCGACGGGTCATTTTTCATCAGGGGGGTGTTGGGCAACACTCCCCCCGCGGGGGGTATCTCCGAGGAAGAACGGGGACAGGAAAATTCCGGATCCGGCATTGTGGCGGGAGGAATTTTTTTTAAAACACTGCAGGCCCAACGGTTTTGAGAACGAAAAGAGATGACGCCAGCGGTGATCCGGGGATCTTCCGGAGTACGCTTCCTTGAACAAACCGCGGAGGATTTCCGTTCTGAAAATCTTTCATCCGTGATTATTGCCAGGAGACCCTCCGGTTTTTTACGACCGGGTCGGTCCCGAAAATGTTTGGATTTTTTCCGGATCAGCAGCTCATGCAGGGACCCGGTTACCATAACAAGGGCTTCGGAATTATCGCATGCGGGATACGAGTCCCGTTCCCCCGGTCTCGTCAAAGGAGAGCTCCCCTTTCCGGCTTGCCTCGTGCAGGTACCTGCGGAATTCGGTCTCCGGTATGACACTTGTTTTTGCCATCAGGTCGGTGATCCGGAACGACTCGTTTGCTGCAAGCATCTCCCTCACTCTTCCCTGGATCTCGGGAACATGGTCCCGGTAATGGGGCTGGATCACCCGCCAGAGTGCCATGGTCAATGCCGATCTCTTCCCGTCCGCTTCTGTTTCGTCGATGATACCCTTTTCTCTCATGGTTGTTCCCTTCACTTTTTCTGTCGGTGTTCTTCGTAGAAGTCCAGGAGCCGGACGATGATCGAGTCGAAGGTATCGTCCATGTTGGTACTGAACTTCCGGAGCCGGTCGCGCGTTGCAGTGTCTATCTTCAGTGTTGCTTTAGGCACGATTATCCCTTGTTAGGTAGTTCTCCCTATCTTACCTAATAAGTAAGGGATGATAGATTCATTTAGGATGATATAAACCTTCTGATTAATGTTTAGGCAGCAAGCCTCATGGCGGATACCGGACAGGGTGACGGTGAAATGGAATCCCCGGGAGGTCTCAGCGCGATCCGGAATGGCAATCGGGAGATGGGGAAATTGGGAGATGGGGAAATTGGGAGATGGGGATATCGATGGGGATATTGTATCGGAGAGCGTATACGAACGCAGAGTATTATGGCGGGTATGAGGAACACAAAACAGGATTACAGGAAGTATGCATTCCTCGTTGACAAGGCAAAAGAACTCGGCGCTGCCGGTGCGAAGGTGATCCCGGCATCGGATATCGTTGTCGAGAACCGCGTGCCCATGAAGTGCAGGACCGGCTGTATCGGGTACGGGAAGAAGCTGACCTGCCCGCCGCATGTCCCGGCACCGGACGAGTTCCGGAAGATCCTGTCCGAGTACCGGTACGCCCTGCTCGTGAAGTTCATCTCCCCTGCCCGGGCAGATCCCGAAGTCATCTGTTCGATCTACCGGTACTGGCTGGACCCGGAAGCTCCTGCCGACCGGAAGGAACAGGCAACGCAGTTCTGGAAGGACCACTTCAGCGGAACCGGCGCGTTCGCTCCCCTGATGCTGGAACTCGAACGGGCCGCGTTCAATGCCGGCAACCCGTTCGCGCTCGCGTTCGTCAACGGCTCGTGCCGTCTGTGCGAGACCTGTAACGTGAAGGCCGGTATCTGTCTCCATCCCACCCAGGCCCGGATACCCGAGCACGCGGTCGGGGTGAACATGGTAAAGACCGCGGAGAAGGCGGGGATGCCGATCCGGTTCCCGGTGCAGGGCCACCCTGAGCTCATGGCGCTCCTTCTTATCGACTGAGCGCGATGGAACCTCTTATGGTGCAGTCATGACCGAAAAGCCGCCAAAGCCGGTTGACCGTACCGAGATCACGGTCCTCGTTGACAACTACACGGACATCCTGATCAACACCTCCTTAACGCCCGTTGACCGCCGGCTGCCCTACAACCCGGCCCGCCGGATCCTGGCCGAGCACGGCCTCTCCTGTCTCGTCAGGGTATTCTCCGGGAAAAAGGAGCACACGGTCCTGCTGGATGCCGGGCTCTCTTCCGAATGCCTGCCCTGGAACGCCAGCCAGATGGGGATCTCCCTTGCCGGGATTGAAGCGGTCGTCCTGAGCCACGGCCACTACGACCACATCGGCGCACTCGAAAACGTTGCTGCGGGCGCAGGGCGGCAGATTCCGATCATCGCCCACCCGGATGCCGTTCTCCGCCGGCGCCTGAATATCCCCGGCCACGGCACATTCGATCAGCCCACGGCGGATGCGGTCGCGCTGAAGAGGGCGGGGTACGATGTCCGGCTGCGCAGCGATCCCTCGACCCTCGCCGCCGGCCACCTGCTCGTCACCGGGGAGGTGGAGCGGACAACGCCGTTCGAGAAGGGGATGCCCGGCGCGGAGATAGAGCGGGACGGGACACGGGTTCCTGATCCCATCCGCGACGATCAGGCGCTGGTGATCACCGTAAAGGGCAAGGGCCTTGTGGTGCTGAGCGGCTGCGCCCATGCCGGGATCATCAACACGGTGGAGTATGCGAGAAAGATCACCGGTGTTGACAAAATCCACGCAGTCCTCGGCGGATTTCACCTTTCCGGGAAGACGTTTGAACCGGTCGTTCCACCGACTATCGATTCCATGAGACGGATCAATCCGGAGTACCTTGTCCCGATGCACTGCACCGGCTGGAAAACGATCAACCGGATCATGACCGCGATGCCGGAGAAGTGCATCCTGAATACTGTCGGGACAACCTACGTCTTCTGAAAAGAAACGATGCGGACAATCGTCTGTCACTGCGCCGGAAAAAACCAGCATTTTTTTAGAACCATTTGCCCGGTCCGGTTTGCCTGAAGCTTTCCGGGCAGCGGTATTTTTTTTCGACCGTAATCCGACGTGTTCAGGGCGTTGCCAGGAATGCAGGAAAAAAGGCCGTCAGTGGGTGGCGCATAATGGCGGGTCGCGGAACTCGTCCCGCAGTACCGCTTCAGGTGCCAGCAACGGGTGCCCGGGGCGTGGAAATATCCGGAAGAATACGGGAACGCAGTTCCCGCGAACAAGAAAGAACATACCCGAGTTTCGGGAAAGAGCCCGGAATGCCTGGGCCGCACGGTGGATCGGGATTCAGGTTATTCAGGAGAATACAGGGAGTTTTTCCGGTGAAGATAATCCCAGATCATCACGTATCCGGCAAAGCCGATGACAAACCCGACTGCAAGGTTCAGGATTTCAACGATCATGTCCATACAAACACTACTCGGATCCCGTTGCAGATAAGTGCTTGTTTTAGTCTTGCAAGTTCGCATTGCATAGAGGTCCCTGACGGATTTCTCTGAAATATTTTTGGGAAAACAATCCAAAACTGACGATCATTTCGCTCATGTTCCTGGAAGATCGTTGTGGGAATCCACTATGCAAGGCAGACCACGGGAACAGCCCGGCACCGGTCCGGCCTTTGGGCGGGACGACGATCAGTCACCGTCAGCTGCCGGCAGATACTCCGGTTTTTCACCAACCCTGATACTTCAGCATAAAATTTCAGTGCATTTGTCGTGTCGTCCGTACCTACGCTGGTGATGAAAAATCTCATGCCGGTGTCGCGTCCCCGATCTTCCTGACAATCCCGCATGAACGCGACCAGGTCCGTACAAGAGCGGGACGCGTTCCGTTCCCGTCGACAACGACTTCGCTGTCTTCCTGCAGCCCCCGCCTTCACGCCCTCCAAAAACCATCATACCGGATTGAATTCAGCTACCTCCCTTTCGTCACGACCGCCGCGGCGAGCGTCCAGGGACCGGAGGAGACCGGGGCGACCGATCTTGGCGGTCATGGGTCGGAAAAAAGCGGGGGTGGGATCGCTTCCCCCAAACCTGCGGGCCATATTTTTGCACGTCATTTTTGGTCAATTTCAAAATGAAAAAGAATAATTTGTCAGTGGATGATGGAAACTGCCATGGATCAAAAATATATTCCTCTTTTGATCGGGTTGCTGATCGGCGGGATTATTGCCGGTGGATGCACATCCCCGGCGACCCCGGCTGCCGGTACAACTCCTTCCCTGACGACAGAACCTGCCTCTTCGATAACCACCACGCCTGTACCCGCAGGAGAACCTTCTGCTCCCCCCGCAACCGCAACTGCCGGGACGACGGTCCCTCCTGCCACGACGACGATCCCTGCAACAAGTGCGGTCCCGACCATCGCGACCCCGGCATTCCAGGAGACAAAAGCAGCGGTGGCATCCGATCCCTATGTTGAAAAATTCACGTTAACGAAAGAAGATTACGGGATCTCCGATTGCATCATGAGCCAGGCGTTTCCGGAGATAACCAGGGATCCGGACTACGGGATCAGCTCTGCCCGCCCGAAACTCGTCGGGATACCCGACGAGAAATTCGCGATATTTTATGACGTCTATACGAGCGGCAAGAGCTCGGGCTTTTATATTATCAGTTTCACCAGGTGCCAGGAGATCCCGGAATCCGAAGCCACGACCTGGGATTTCGCCCATATCGAGGCAAAACTGATCCCCCGGAATGCAAAAACGAGCGATTATTCCATCATTATTACGCTCTCGGCAAACGGAAAGGATATCTCACAACTGATCCAGAACGAAACGCTGACCCTGGAACGGCGGGTCATCATTGACACCTGGGTCCCGATCAAAAGGACCCAGATCGACCGGCTCGGCAACCCGTCCATCAATTTCAACCGGTTAACCAATCTTTAATTGTCCGGGATCCGGGGATATCTGCCTCCGGATATCTCCTCCGTTTCCCGGTTTCCGCTTTTTTCCTCTCATCAGGGTGCCCTGCTGCAATCGGGGAAACAAAACGCAACCGTTAACGTTCCGGCGCCCGGAATACCGGTCTATGCCAGAAAAACGGATGTACGTCTGTTCGCTCGAGGCGGCGATGGACGTGATCGGCGGGAAATGGAAACCGCATATCCTCTGGAAGATCAAGGATGCCCCGCTCCGTTTTACGGCAATCCAGGAGAAACTTCCGGCGATCTCCCAGAAGATGCTTACCCGGCAGCTCCGGGCCCTTGAGGCAGATCGCCTCATCTCCCGCACGGAATATCCCAACATGCCCCCCCGCGTCGAGTATGCCCTGACAGAGCGGGGGCAGACCGTCATCCCGATCCTTTCCTCCCTGAAAGACTGGGCGGATGAGGAGCTGGGAGACCAGATTAACGAGAGCCACTGACCCGGCATGTTCCCCTGACCGGGGTTCGGGCGGTCGCGGGTGGGCCGGCGCGGGTTTTTCGTAAGCAGGGGCGATGGAACTCGCGTGAGGGGCAGGGGACCGGGGCGGAGATTTGGATCGTGATTCAGCAAAAAAAGGATCAGGTTATCCTTCGTACGCTTTTTTCAGTGCGCTGATGTCAAATTTTTTCATTTGGAGGAATGCCGCCGTTACCCGTTCCACCTTCGCCGGGTCCGGGTCGGTGGTCATCGATTCAAGAATTGACGGGACGATCTGCCAGCTGATGCCATACTTGTCAACCAGCCAGCCGCACTGCTCGGCTTCCTTGACAAACGACAGTATACTCCAGTAATAATCGATCTCTTTTTGGGTATCGCACAGGACCATGAAGGAGACGGCAGGGCTCAGTTTAAATACGGGCCCCCCGTTAAGGAGAACAAACTCCTGCCCCTCCAGCGTGAATCTGACGGTAAGAACCGATCCCTGTTTCTGACCGGAGACCTCTTCCGAGGCTTTGGGGTAGTAGGAGGTTTTGAGAATTTTTGCATTCCTGAATACAGAGACATAAAACCGAGCAGCCTTATCGGCGTCTTTTTCCAGCCATATGCAGGGAACGATCTTCTGGGATAGTGTTACCATATTCTTTCACCCTGACTCACCCTTATCCGGCAGGAGATATTTAAGGTGATTCCCTGAACGCAGATTTTGAAACGACCATGAAAACGCTGGTTTTTCGGATATATCAGACACCTGACGTGGAGCATCCGTTCCAAAGAGCGTGCCCTCTGCCATTTCCTGCTGACATCTCTTTCCCGGGCTTTGCTGACATTTTTGTCCCTGTTCCCTTTTTATCCCCGCAATGTCTTCGTTACTCTGGAGAACGGTGAGAGAATGCTCTACAGGAAGTTCCCGCGGTGCCCGCACGATCTCTCGATCCTCGGCTTCGGGTGCATGCGGCTGCCGCCCGCAGAGGGCGAGCAGGCCGGTGGAAAGGTTGACGAGCCTAAAGCAACTGCCATGATCCGCGCCGCTATCGATGCCGGTGTCAATTATGTCGATACGGCCTACCCGTACCACAACGGGGAAGGCGAGCTGGTCGTCGGGAGGGCGCTTGGCGACGGTTACCGCGAAAAAGTCTTCCTCGCGACCAAGCTCCCGAGCTGGCTGATTACAAAGCGGGAAGACATGGACCGGTACCTGGACGAGCAGCTCGCCCGGCTCGCAACGGACCACATCGATTTCTATCTCCTCCACGGGCTTGGCGCCGAGACATGGGAGAACCTTTCGAAGCTGGGCGTCCTTGAATTCCTTGACAGCGCCCGGGCCGACGGCCGGATCCGGTATCCTGCATTCTCCTTCCACGACCAGTTTTCCGTCTTTTCGGAGATCGTGGATGCCTACGACTGGACCTTTGCCCAGATCCAGTACAACTACATGGACGAAGAGTACCAGGCCGGCACGGAGGGCCTCCGGTACGCGGCGGAGAAGGGCCTTGGCATCGTTGTCATGGAACCGCTCCGGGGCGGGCTCCTTTCGGGGGACGTCCCCGCGATCCACCAGCACCTTCTCGACGCCCCGGTCCGGCGCACGCCGTCGGGATGGGGGCTCCGCTGGGTCTGGAACCACCCGGAAGTCACGGTCGTGCTCTCCGGCATGTCCGCGATGGAACAGGTGAAAGAGAACCTTGCCGTTGCAGAGCAGGGCCTGCCGAACTCTCTCTCACTGGAAGAACTCGCCGTTGTGGAAAAGATGCGGGACAGCTTTGCCTCCCGCGTGAAGATCCCCTGCACCGGCTGCCGGTACTGCATGCCGTGCGAGAATGGCGTCGATATCCCTTCGTGTTTCATGTACTACAACCAGGCGTACACCTATGATGCGAAGGAGAGAGCGGCCGGGGTGTACTCCTGGGCCCTCAGCGGCGCGTTCTCCGGGGGGATACCGGGGTATGCCTCCTGCTGTGCCGAGTGCGGGGAGTGCGAGGAGAAATGCCCGCAGCATTTTCCGATCCGGGAATACCTGCGGGACGTCCATGAATTTTTCGGGAAATGAACCTGTGAGGTGAAACCATGCCCGTTATTACCATCGATCTCTGGAAGGTAAGCCCTGAAACAAAAGCAGAACTGATCCGGAAACTGACGAAGACCGCGTCCGAGATCACGAACCTTCCGCCGCCGGCATTCTTCGTGTATGTCCGGGAGTACCCGCTCGATGCCATCGGCACGGGCGGGATCCCGCTTGCACAGCAGCAACTGCCGCCGCATGCGCCGAAGGAATGACAATCCTTTGGCCTTGTACTGGCCGGCAAGAGGATTCTTTTAGCTCTCCGGGGAATTTCCCGGTATCCCCACCTCGCGGGAGACCATGGCTGCAATTTTTATTTTGTCGCGACCAGGACCACGAACCATGCAAAGCCCTTCAACGGGCGGATTTCCACTTCCTGAAACCCTGCTCTATGGCATAGTCGTGCCCACTGTTCGGATCCGATGCAGTATTCGCCGTCATTCAGGATATGCTTCTTCCCGTTGTCGTACATCCGTTCGAATGCCGGTACACCGCCTTCTTTCATGACAAGCGGTAACTCCTTCGACAGGTACTCCAAGACCCTCAGGAGCCGCTTCGGGTCATCCAGCCTTCCCGTCGTATCCAGATCGATTTCGCCGAGAACGAACCTCCCGCCGTCCGCGAGACTCTTATAGATCCTGTCGACGACCGGCTGTTTCTCCTTCACGTGATGCAGCGAGACGGTCGCCGCCACGATATCGAACCGGCCTGCCCCAAAGTCCATCTCCTCCGCGGATCGTTGTTCGCACCGGACCCTTCCGGTAAGCCCGCACTTTTCGATCTTTTCCTTAAATATCGTAAGCATCTCCACAGAGCTGTCGATCGCCGTAACCGTGCAACCGACCTTATCGAGGAATTTGAGCGAGAGCAACCCGGTCCCGCAGCCGATATCGAGCACCCGGTCGCCGCTCTTCACTCCCGATACCCTGACAACACGGTCGAGCAGCGCGTGGTGCCTCTTCACCTTCCCCAGCGTTGTGTCATAGTCGTTCGCCCAGTCCTGGAACCATTCGCGGTTGCCGGTATTGACCTTCGTCATCGTTCGTCTCCTGCTGTACTGGTTTGAAGTGGTGCGGGAAAAAGATGGGTGGCCCGAATTTTAAGGATCGGAACGGGGTTTGGTGAAATCAAAGCATCATGAAAGACTGTACGGGGAGGAATGGGAACGTGCTGGCGGAGCTGATCCATGACCATGACGGGCATCGGGATTATGGGAGAGAATTTTGTGCAAGAGTGCCTGTCAGGACCGCGTGCAGGAGCCTTTCGCCACAGGGTATTATGTGACCGGCATGCACACCCGTATGCAGGTACTGCTCCGGCGCCGGATATTCATCTGATGGATATCCCCCTGGTGCCGAAAGCAGAAAACCGGTGATACACTTCATGACCGGCAATTGTTCTTTCCAAATAATCACCGGTGATAAACGGCCTTTCCTCCCCCTTATCCTCTGTGCAGATCCTGACGTATCTGTCGTTGAAACGTATCTTGACCGGGGAATTCTTGTCGTGGCATATTGTGGCGAAATGCCGGCATGCGTGGCGGTCGTGACTCCCGCTTCTGCGGGTGAGTGCGAACTGAAAGCCCTCGCAACCGCCGAAGGGTTCCGGCACCGGGGTATCGCGTCGGCCATGATACACTTCCTGTCCGGACACTTCCATGGCCGGTACTCGTCCATCATCGTCGGAACAGCAGAACCTGCGGTCTCGTTCTACCAGCAGTTCGGTTTTGTCTGGTTCAGGACTGATCCGGGTTTCTTCACCCGGACGTATCCGGAACCGGTCTATGACGGGGATTTCCTGTGCAGGGACATGATATACTTACGAAAGGATCTCTGAACGAACCGGAGCTCCCCCTGTCAGGACCGGTACCTTTATCGAATCCCGCAGGTATCTGGCACAGGATAACCAGTTACCGGAAGATACCCATGAAAAAATCACAGGATACCGCAGCAACCCCCCGCGGAAAGCCCCCTTCACATGCTCCCGGTGAAGAGGGAGAGAGCGCCGTACTCGCCGCGATCGCCGCGATGCCGGAACCGTACCGCACCATGGGCGGGCGCCTCCATGCCATCATCCGAACCAGCGCACCGGTGCTCGCGCCGAGAACATGGTACGGCATGCCCGCGTACGCCCATAACGGCAAGGTCATCTGCTTCTTCCGCGGCGGGGACAAGTTCAAGGAACGGTACATGACCCTCGGGTTTAATGAAGACGCAAACCTCGATGACGGGGCCATGTGGCCGGTTGCCTTTGCGCTGACCGACCTCGCCGCAACCGAAGAGGCACGGATCGCAGCGCTCGTCAGAAAAGCGGTGGGCTGAGCGGGTACAGGCGGATCCCGCCATCACGCCGGTGATAGTGCGGGAGAGCAGTTCTCCGGCCCTGCCCCCGGGGAATTCGTTCCCGATGAAGCCATCGAAGACCCCGTTTCCGGCTTCCTCGTTCCTCGCAAGGAAGAGGGAGAACGGGACGGCGGGGCTCCATCTTCAGTACCGGTGGAGAGCAACCCGGAGTGGCGTGGGATCATGCGCCCTTTTGTTTCACCGGCACGGTCAGGAAGAATCCGGCTGCTTTAAGATCCGGACGATCCATCGCAGGCGATCTCCTGCCGGAAGAAAGTGCCGGAAGAAGGAACCGGAAAAATTCGCTCGCGAACTGTTCGTACGTGAACCCCTCCGCCCCGATCACCAGTTTCCACCGGTTTTCGAGGGAGAGGATCCCCATGAACGAGATCATGAGAAACATCGAGGCGAGGAACGGGTCGAGATCGGCCCGGATCGTTCCGTCATCAATGCCCTCCCGGATCGCATCCTGAAGGATCTTCCGGCAGGCACCGTAGCCCTTCCCGGTCTCTGCGGTATAGGGGTTCTCATGGGAGAACCGTTCGGATCCGTAAAAATGGATGAGCCGGAGATATTCCGGGTTTTCTTCTGCAAACCGGTAATAGGCCTGGCCCATCAGGGCTACCCTGACGATGCCGGGAGCCTTCGTCTCCATGCACGCCCGGAATTTCTCCTCCATGATCCGGATACCCCGGACGACAATGGTTGCGAACAGTGCCTCCTTGTTGTCGAAATAGAGGTAGATGGTAGCCTTGTTCAGCTCGACCTCGCGTGCAATATCCTCCATGGAGACATCTTCATAGCTTCTCGAAAAAAAGAGACGCTCCGCTGCGTCGAGGATCTCTGTCTTTCGCCGCTCCTTCTCCCGCAACCGCCGTTCCGCTATTCCCATTGCAGCCCCCCGCCTCCTACGGTTTCCTGCCGGGGACCAGTATTCCGTTATGCAGGTATTCCGAACGTGCGCTTTTCCCCTGCGGCCCCGATATCAGAGGAAACATTCCGGCTCCTTCCTGTCCCGGCAATTGGAATACAGGCGCAGGGATGCATCCATGACGAGCCCCGGTTTTATCGTCTTCGCATGGACAGGGCAGCGCCGGATGCAGGCGCAGCACGTGATGCAGCGTTCCGTATCGATCACCCGGCTGTCGGCCGGGTCGACGGCCCCGACCGGGCATCCCTCTGCACAGGTCCCGCATTGCGTGCAGGCGTCGCTGACTGCGATGAAGTCCACATTCCAGAAGGGCGTGCCTTTTTTGTACGGATGGCAGGTTTCCATCCGGTACGGACGAATGCCGGGAAACTGCATCTCCGGAACCGTGCCTGGCGAAGGAGCTGCCTGGAGTTTTTCCCCAACATTCTTCCCGAACGCCTCAGCAAATTCCCGGTCCCTGGCATCCGGGCGGCCCTCTGCTGTTGGCGTTGTGTCCGTGGAGAACGAGTGCTGTCCGATGAATGCGGCGCCGGCAACCGGCCGGCACCCGCGATCCTTCAGGATATCCGCAAGCTCGATCAGGGCGTCATCATACGCACGGTTGCCGTACACCACTACCCCGACTGCGGGCGTGTCGTTTGCCTGCAGCGTCCGCAGCCATTCGCCTGCCAGTGCCGGGATTCTTCCAAGGTACACCGGCACGCCGACAATGAGAAGGTCGTTTTCCGATGTCTGCAGCCGTACCTGTCGTGCGTCCGGGCGGGTGATGTCGATGACCTCCACGCTGCCGTGATCGATCCCGCGTGCGATGTCCTCCACAATCTTCTTCGTTGTCCCCGTTGGCGAGAAATACACCAGTTTCAGTGCCTGGAACTGCATGCTTCCGGTCTCCGGCTCAGAGGATCTTCTTCCCGGGCTCTTTATCCGGCTTGACGATGAACACGTCCGTGATTCTGACGAGCGCGGCAGACTTGGGCACAAACTTCGGCCAGCTCTCCTTCATCCAGGCGACGTTCGTTCTGAAGACCTCGTCATCCGTATGGATCGTGACGGTCCCCTTGAGCTGGAAGCCGCCCGCCTCTCCCCACCAGGACAGGGCGATCACCGGGTTCTCTTTCATGTTTTTCAGCGTCTTGTTGAAGTACTGGTCCGAGATCAGCATCGTGCCGTCATCGACCAGCCGGAATGCCGCAATCGGGACAACATTCGGAACACCATCCCCTGATGCTGTTGCAAGGAATGCAATCTTTGTACCCGTGAGCGAATCCTTCATTTCCTGTGTCAGTGCAACCATGGATTTTCCCCGGATAATGTTCACTCGAGGTTATAATATAACTATCGGTTACATGATAACCATTGGTTATTTTTCCCGGGGAGCATGGGTGAACCTTGTGCCCGTTATGATCCGGAGCGCCCGTTCCAGCGCGGTCCCGGCCCGGGGGACCGGGGCGCAGGGATCGGACAACGTGGGGTCCAGGTCTCCCACCACAAACCGGGGGGAAGTCCCGGCATCTTCCTTTTTCTGAATGCGACGAAAGAGAACTCCCAACGTCCGTCGTTATCTTCCCGATCTCCCCTTCAGTGCGATCCCGGCCGGCCCGATCTTCCGGTAGACAAAATCCGTCATTTCCCGCCGGTCCATCGGAAGGGAAAAACCGGTGGTGGACAGGGGGTTCTGACGGGGAATCCGGAACGGGGGACATAACCTCCTGCGACACTCTTTCCGCTGTACCCGATCCGGCCGGTCCGCCCCGTTTTCCCGTTCTGGTTGAGGGTATATGCCGGGGATCTTGGCGGGAGGTGCCGGGAGGTTGGCCGGAATCTTCGTCATTTCCCCCCCCCCCGAAAAAGAAACAGGCCGACTTTTCGGACGAGAATACCGTGCCTTGGAACCTGAGATGGATCAGTCGTTCACCGTTTTCCGGAAATGGACAACCAGGGCGATTGCATTGAGGGTGAGGGTTACAACAAGAAGGAGGGTAGCGACCAGTGCAACCGTGGGGGAAATATCCATCAATGCCGACCAGTCCCCGATCCGTACCAGATAATTGAGCGAGAGAACCTGCAGGCAGAGTGCAATGGCACAGGCACTGACGCTTGTTACGGAAAGGACGACCAGGTTCCGGTATTCAGCCTGAGTGCGATAGCTGAGATTAATGGCAGGAAGTATCCATGCGATCAGCCCGAATACAAGACTTCCAACGTTCAGCCAGCCGGCTCCCTGCATACCTTTCTCCTTTTTCTTTGCAGATTCTTATAGGGCTTGTACTGGATACGGTTGGTCCACTCCCTGAAGCGCTGAGTGTGTTATCCCCATCCTGGATACGGGAAGAGACGGCGTTGCGGAAAAATACCGGGGATCCGGAACGGAATACGTAACCCGTGAAGTGAGGATTTTCAGCGTTATTTCGCGTCAGGGATCCTTGATGCTGGAAAAAACCCGGTCGAAGAATGCGATTGTTGCGGCAGGGTGGGTCCCCACAAACGCAGTGAAAGGATTCCCTGACCACCGCTTTTTCCTGGCACCCCTCCAGGATAATAATAAGAATTAATATAACACTCCAACAATAGCGAAGTGTATTACGGTGAATGCAACGTATCACGTCCTCTACGTTGATGACGAGCCGGGCCTTCTTGAGATCGGCAAGCTGTTCCTGGAGCAGAGCGGGCAGCTCAGTGTCGATACGAGTGATTCTGCGATCAAAGCACTTACCCTGCTGAACGCGAAGAGGTACGATGCCCTCGTCTCCGACTACATGATGCCGGGGATGGACGGCATCGCTTTTTTAAAAGCGATCCGGGAGCGGTTCGGCGACCTCCCGTTCATTCTCTTTACCGGAAGAGGGCGCGAAGAAATTGTCATCAATGCCATCAACAATGGCGCCGATTTTTACCTCCAGAAAGGTTCCGACGCCGCCGCCCAGTTTGCGGAGCTGGCACACAAGATCCGCCAGGCGGTCCGGCGGCGGGAGGCGGAGCAGGAACTGCGGAGAAGCGAGTCCCGGCTCCGTTCCTTCATTGAGACGACCCGGGAATCGGTCTCTATCGTCGATGAAGAAGGAAAAGTGAAGGAGTGGAACGCAGCAACGGAACAGATCACCGGTATCAGGAAAGAGGAGGCTCTTGGCAGTTTCTTATGGGACCTGACCTTCCGGTTGCTTCCTCCCGAATATCATACGGAAGAACGCCGTGCATTCATCGAACAAAGGATCCGGACCTCCTTAAAGACCGGTATTCCCGTATTCCAAGAACCCCAGATCATCGAAGCAGAAGCTGCTGATGGCGCCCGGATCTACACCCGGCAGACGATCTTCCCGATCCGGATGGATAAGGGATTCGGGATCGGTTCGATCTCCCAGGATATCACGAGAGAAAAACTGGCGGAAAATGCGATACGGGAGAGCGAGAAGAAGTATCACGATCTGGCCGAACTCCTCCCGCAGATGGTCTTCGAGCTGGACCGGGATTTCCGGGTGCTCTGGGCGAACCAGCACGCGCAGAAAACCCTGGGATTGACGCAGCAGGAGATCGACCGGGGGATCAATGCCCGTTCCTTTATCGTTCCCACAGGCCTCGATACTGCACAAGGGGATGTAGAGAAATTATTCAGCGGCATGCCATTAGGGACCCGGGAATTCGCGGCGGTCCGGAAGGATAAAAGTTCATTTCCGGTCCTCGTGTACTCTGCTCCCGTCTACCGGAATGAAAAACTCTGTGGATTCCGCGGGGTGGCGGTCGATATCTCCGAACGGAAAAAGATGGAGGATGCCCTGCGGATAAGCGAGGATAAATACCGGGGCATTACGGAGCGGTCCTCCGATTGTATCCTTGTCCTCAATAAAGAGATGAGCCCGACCTATGTCTCACCTTCCGTACGGCAGATGCTCGGGTACGCTCCGGAAGAACTGGTCGGAAAAACACTTGAATTTGCCATGGAAACGATCTTTTCAGAGGCCGGTCCTGCATTTATGCAGGCGGTAACGGCAACGAGGAGCGGCCTGCCGGTTGAAAATGTCGAGCTGCAGCTCTGCAGGAAGGACAAAACGCCGGTGATTGTCAACCTGTTCGCATTGCCGATCCTGCGGAACGGTATCCTTGAAGGTGCACAGGTATCCATGCGGGACATCACGGAGATCGTGGTCACGCAGTCTGCCCTCAAGGCGATTGTCGGGAGCATGGTACGAACTACCGGGCTCAACTCGCTCTGGAAAATTGCGGAGAACGTCAGTTCCTGGCTCGGAGCCGACTGCGTCATGGTGGGGGAGATCCAGCCCGATAGAGACACGGTGAAGGTCCTTTCCATGATCCTTGACGGGAAACCGGTCAATGATTTCATCTACCATCTCAAAGGAACGCCCTGTGAGAATGTCGCGGAGAAGGGATTCTGCCATTACCCGGATGATTCTGTCCGGCTCTTCCCCAATGCAAAGGACATTATTGAACTGAATATCCAGGGATATGTCGGCACACCACTGCGGGATTCCCGGGGGGAGGTTTCCGGCATCCTCTGTGCTCTTTCCCGGAAACCGGTGCAGTTATCCCCGTCAGTGCGGGAAATCCTGGAGATTATCGCCGTGAAAGCGGCTGCAGAGGTTGAACGCATCCGGATTGAGGGTGAACTCCGGCAGAGCGAGGAGAAGTTCCGCTCCTTTGTTGAGAATGCAAACGAGATCATGTTCTCCCTGTCACCTGACGGAATCTTCACCTACGTCTCCCCCAACTGTACGGATTGGCTGGGACATGACACCAGCGAGGTCATCGGAAAACCCGCCGCTGACCTCATCCATCCTGACGATTTCCCAAAGAACCGTGAAGACTTCCTCGAGACACTCAGGACGGGGAAAAGGATCAGCGGGACGGAATTCCGCATCCGGCATAAGGACGGTTCATGGCGGTGGAATTCCCAGAGTATCTCCCCGATCCGCAATCCCGAAGGAACGATCATCGGGATCCAGGGCATCAGCCACGATATCACGGACCGGAAACAAGCAGAAGAAGCGCTCCGGAAGGCAAATGACAAGCTCAACCTCCTGTCCAGTATCACCCGCCATGATATCAACAACCAGCTCCTGACCCTGAACGGTTTTATCGCATTGTTGCAGCACGATATCACCGATCCAACCCAGAAAAAATATTTTTCCCGTATCGCACAGGCAAGCAGCAATATTGCCGAGATGATCCGGTTCACCAGTGAATACGAGAAGGTTGGTACGGGAGATCCGGCCTGGCAGGACCTTGCGAAGGTGATAGCCGCTGCGGGGAAAGGTTTCATCCCCGACCAGTTCATCCTTATCAACGACCTTCCTGCCCCAACGGAAGTATTCGCCGATCCGATGCTGGAGAAGGTCTTCTTCAACCTCCTGGACAACGCGGCCCGGCACGGCGGGCGGGTGACGCAGATCCGGGTAGCATCCCGCCCGTCAGGGGAGGACCTGGTCATTGTCTGGGAGGACAACGGCATCGGGATCGCTGCCGATCACAAGGAGCATATCTTCGATCGGGGATTCGGGAAGAACACGGGGCTCGGCATGTTTCTTGTCCGTGAGATCCTCTCCCTGACGGGGATCTCGATCGTTGAGACCGGTGAACCGGGCAATGGGGCACGGTTCGAGATGACGGTGCCCAAAGGAGCATTCCGGTTCGTGAAGTCGTAACCGGAATGATGGCCGGCGACGGGAGTCCAGCGATGCAGGAAAATGATGCCGGGAAAAACACCGCGACACGGGAGGAACTGTCCCGGAGGCTTACATCCTACCGGCAGGAACTTGACCGGCTGACCGCGGATTACCCTGCGCTGATGGCGAAGAAGCTGCGGGAGCGGACTGATCTCGTGGAACTGTTAAAAACGGAGAACGATCCGGAGAAAGCGGAGGCGTTGTGGAAGCAGTACGACAATGCCGGGACAACCTTCAGCCAGTGGATCCTGGAATACCAGAACCGGATCGCCGGACTGACGAGAAAGATCCAGGAGACCAATGACCTGCTCTGGGCCGCTGAGGAAAAGCCGGGACCGGAAGAACGCCCGGGCGAGGGGTGACTTCCACAATTTTCATGAAAAAAATTTGCCGGAGAAATTTTCCGTCCCTGAAAAAATTTATTCCGGAAATTTCTGGTTCTGAAAAATTTTGATCGCGGGGATTTCCTGCGGAAAAAAATGCGGGTGCGAAAAAGTCCGGCCGCATGCCGCATCACGACAAGAGAGAAAGAGAACATTTATTTCCGGGAGAAAGAGAGCGCATACAATGAACTCTGCTGGCACCTGCATTTTTTTCATCGTCTTCCTGGTACTGGTTTCCGGGTGCAGTTCCTCCACCGGATCATCATCACCGGCACCTTCTCCCATGGTTACGGTTTCTTCATCCACTCCAGCGGCAACTTCTTCCGCGACTGCGACCCCTTCCGCCGTTCCTACGAAGCCTGCGGATCCGCTCGTCGGGTCATGGAAATGTTTGAGTTATACCTCAAACGGGCCACTGGAAAAGCTCTACACATTCTCCGAGAATTCCACGTGGACCCGGACGAATAGAAACTTAAAGACGCGGGTAAAGTCCCTGTCCCACGGGACCTGGAAATCCGGTAGCAACAACCAGTATATTTTCCACTCGCTGGTCACCGGGAGTTCTGCAACATTTACCTATGATCCAAAGACGGACACGCTCTATGAGCCGACGTTCCAGGAGACGTTCCGCCGCACCATCCCACCCGTCCCCCCGGCGCCGGTCATCAACCTGACCCTGCATTCCGAACAGAAAGCCGATACGCTGGAGAAATCCAAGCCCCGGTCGGGCTACCGGTACCTGATCCTGAACGTAACACTTCAGAATATCCAGGAGAATGCGAGTTTCCCGCTGGATGAACGGAGCATGTGGGTCGTGTACGATAACTCGCCGGGCACGTATATTATGATCAACAATATGGAGGGATATCTTGAAAATCCGCTCAAGCTCGGAACCCTCGCACCGGGAGAGACGCGGCAGGGAAACGTCATCTTCTCGGTTCTGAAAAATACGCATTCCTATACCCTGAGACTGGTCGACAGCCGGGGCGATGACGCGGCGGAGAGAATTATTTTCGAGGACAGTTCGGCGTGATTTTTGCTGAATATCCGGCGGTGTTTCGTGGTATCCGCGACCGGGACCGCCTCCGCAAGGCGCCCTGTGGGGAGCAGGGGATCCGGAAAAAGGGGGGTTAGGGTCTTTTACCACGAACCTGTGGGACTCTGAAAAATTTCCCTTTCCCGGAATGGGGCTAAAGAGAAATCGGATAATCCTGGATAATTCGCCCAATGTCTCATTCCAGGTAAATCCGACAGGATCGATCTCCCGGTGGACAAAACCCACATTTTCCAGTCTGTCCACCGGAGGGCAAAAATGGGTGGTGGACACGGGGCTCTGTCGGAGATTCCGGAAAGGGGAAGCATATCCCCCGCGCTGCTCTCCCCGCTGTACCAGATCCGGCCAGTCCCCCGTTTTCCCCGTCGGAAAAAAACGATCATCATATTCGCATTCCTGCGGCATTTCCAGGCACCTGAAGGGCAGAACAACAGAGTAAAAATATCCTCTGTTCCCGAGCCATTCAACGCTCACCGTTGAGATCGAAATCAGGCGCTTTTTTGCAAACCGAGCCAATATTGGATATTTTTTCCACACGAAGTGAAAAGGAGCGATTATTGGGCGTTTTCGGGAGAGACTGGGATCGAAGATCCGGAATCGGAGCCCGTTACGAGCCCTGATTAGCAGTACTCCGGACGACCCCTGAAGGAGAATCCATGGTGGTTGATGGTCGGGAATAGTACTCCTCCGCCCAATCCTTCCCGACGGTGGCCCCGGTCATAACCAGTTCTACTATCCCGAAAACGAGCCAGGTTTTCCGAAATCAGCGCCAGGTTTCCCCCTATTTCCACCATTTTCCCGTCGGAGAAGATGAGCCAGGTATGGCCACGTTTGGGCAGCAGAAAAACCAGGAAACGAGCAATCATACCAGCGGCCGGATCATAAGAAAATCACGCAGGAAAAATCGGCCCGTATTCGCGTTCTGGTTGAGTTTAGATGCGGGGGTGTATGGCGGGAGGTGCCGGGAGGCTAGGTGGGGGGTTTATTTTTGGAGGGTTTACGTCGGAGGTGGGTGTTCATGGGTTGGGGGAGAAGGCTTGATTGGCAGGTTCCTCCGTCGGAGCCCAATGATGATAGGTTAGCGGGAAGGGTCTGGAGAATAGAGATATTGGCTTCCTGTAATATCTCCTCGCGATTTTCATTATGATATTAATTAAAATTTGATGATTTTTCAGTAATTTTTTGGTGGTATAAATCAAAAAATTTTGAAAGCAATTCAATTTCGTTTCCACCTTTCAATTCAGAGCGAAATTTTGTAAATTCACCTTCAGTTATTGATTTCATTTCATTTGGAAAATTCGCTAGTTGTTTTGCACAATCTGAGGCTATCTCAGGTTTATTTAATTCCAAAGCATGAAGACCGAATATCATATCCATGTGAATGAGTTGCTTATATGTTTCATCGGGAATTTTCTTCACTCCAGTTATGGAAATATGATCAATTTGTTGAATGACACTTAATAATGCAATTTCAATTCCTTTATTGAATGAAGTGAGGCCAATGGCTATCAAAGCTAATTGGATATTTTTTTGACCAACATAGTACCCTTCTTCCGCACATTTTAAAAATAAATGGCCAAGACAAATAATAGAATACTTCGTTGATCTCTCCAAATTTTTATTGCTAGATTCAATTCCGGCTTCGCTTAATATTTTTATTATTGAAAAAATAACAGATTTTTCTCTATCTGTTTTTCTTAAAAGAGCATCATAAGTCATTTCTTTCAATACATCAACCGGTGCGATAAAGGATAGGTCAAAAAATTGTTTTTCAATTAATGATCTTCCTACAATATAGATTAAATTGATTAATTTTGATGATTCGTCATCGAATTTGATATTGATTAAATTATTCAATAATTCAGACAGGGATTGAATATACAAACCTAAAATTTCTTCTTGTCTTTTCTCCACCAAGAAATCAAGAATATTCCTATTAATATTGATAAAAACGTCGAAATATTTCATTTCTTTTTGTTTTAGATAATTTTCTGAAATCTTTTTCTGGGATTGCAATATCCAAAAAACTACTTCTTCACTAGCGGATGATCTTAAGGCATTATTAATAATTTCATTAAAGGAATAAATACAAAACATTGAAACTTTTTCGATTTTTTCTTGTCTCGCATAAAAGTAAAGGTCTTCCAAATTTTCATAGGTTCTGTAGAAGATTCCAATTTGTGAGTTAGTTATTGAGGTATTGCAAATTTTTTTAAGAACACTCGAAATTATTAAAATAGAATCGTCTAATTTTTGTTTTTCTAGAATGATTTTTTTAGAAATTTTTCCTAATGATATAGTCATTTCGTCTAAACTTATATGGAAATTTTGGAGAATTGCATCATCAAGCAGAATACTATAAAATAATACTATATCCTTCAATTTTGAATCATCTTTATTGGAAACATGAAATTCCGCTATGGACTCTAATTTTTCAATACATATTGCGAAATTATTATGATTATTTAAAGATATTGATAATTTGCCAAGATTAAGGATTGATTTTACTGTAATATCATATTCATCATTTCTGTTTTTTTCAGCAGTCATTAGAGCGATTTTTGTTAAAAAATTAATTGATGTATGAAAAAGTAAATTTGATTTTTTTTCTGTAGCTCGTTTCGCAATATTATACAATGAAGAAATGGGAAATTCTAAATTTTGAGCTGATTTTTTTTGTATAATTTCTTCAATAGCGAAATAATAATTATTGCATGTATGAGCTGTAATAAAATCGCAGTTCAGATTCTCACTTAGAAATTGGATTTTAGCTATTTTTTTGAAATAAGAATCAAAAATTCTCTCAATTTCTTGATCCGATGATTTTTGGATAATTGAAATAACAATTCCGTTAATTCTTATTAATCCATCAATCGTCACTTCAAGATCGTATTTCTGCATCGACGATTCGATGATATTAAATAATAAATTAAAGTTTTCATCTTGAAATAAAACAGAATTTTTTTCAATTTGCTTAGCGATGTCTTCAACTATTACCTTTGATTTTAATAAAGTGGTTGTACTTTTAATAAAGGGTACAATAATGATAAAAGTGAAAATTGCAAGACCTAATTCAAAAGAGACATAGCTGGCTGATAAAGGATCATTAAGGTTTAAGGTTTTAAGAGAAAACAATCCGATGATGATTGATATTAAATATATTATAAGTAAAATCCAAAAATCGGGATGTCGCTTAATATAATCAATAATTGTTGAAGAATATTGTGACGCGGTTATCTGAATTGCAACTAATGAAAGAGTAATAACTATTGAGATGATGGCAGCTTGGCTCTCAATAATCACTGTTATCAGGGCTCTCTCATTTTCAGTATCAAATGGATATATTCCAAAAAAATTTATGAAACAGCAATAACCAAGGATTGTTGCGATATATATACCAAAATAAAAGCTTCCACGTCTGATTATTAACTTCATATCATTTTTCATCTTTTTTAATTGTTTAACTACATCAACATAATTGTTCTTACAACCAATTTTTGAATTTTTAAAAATCACGTTCATATTGAGAAAAGCAATTATCATATCAAAAGTTTATTCAATTTTAATGATATTCAGAAAAAGATCTTGGAGTATAAATGTCACAAAGGACTCCTTAATAACTGAGCTAGATTATGAAATCCAGAAAGAATATCAAATACTGAATAAGTTCAGTTCAGAAAAGTTTTCAATAATATTGATTATTTTTGCATTTATTACCGTATTAATAACAATTTTCGATTTTTTCCCTCAGATTTTCAGTGAAAGTCAAGATATTTTATTATTATATCTATTTTCAGCAGATTTGATGATCTTAATATGGAGTTATTGGGGTTTTTTAAAAAAAATTTCATTAAAAATTTTCAAAATCCGGCCATTAATTTCTGGTCCTGTAAGCAGTTTAAATTTCTTTGTATTGTTTGATAAAAACGAAAGAGCCCGATTTAAATTTCTTTTGAATGCCGATTGGCAATATGCAAAAAAAGGAGAACCGCATTCATGGGCGATTTTTATTTTCCTTTTCACGCTTATTGGAATTAGTTATGCGAACCTTCAAAATTGGATCAATATACCTCATTTGAACGATCCAATATTTTTTGGAATTCCCCTCTCAATCGCATTAATTATTTTTTCACTTATTATGATCATTTCGATCTATTATCTAAATATCAAGGGGATAATTTGGGATATTTTATTTTCATCAATAGATTTCTTCGAGGAAAAATCCCAAACAAAAATGAAAACGCTTTTAATCGGACTTTTATTCATTATTTCTGGTTTTATAATCGTTATGCTACCCATATTTTACTATGTATTTCCGCTTGTTTTCTTCGCTTATTTTATTATTCCAAATCTCTCCTTTCTGTCGTATAGCAATAATTTTGTTTTTTTGTTGCTATGCATAATTTTTATCAATGTGATGGTTGAATTTTTAGCTATTCCTTATGGAATAAATCTTGTAGAAAATATAAAGAATGAAAAAATTTGGTGGTTAGAACGATTAAAAATAGAGATTTTATCGAATGGTTCTATCAATCAAATTCAATTTGAACATTTTTACAAGAAAATAGATTGTTCTGACATTTATCTTCCAATTCCTATTCAAAGAATGTTCATTTTCCAAAAATATGTATTTTTACCGAAATGGCTGTTGGATCAGACGAATGATATTGATTTATGCGATGATTCGGATTTTAGAATTTTAAAAGAGCGGTTTGAATTTCATAAAAATTTGATCTATAGAAATAAGATACAATGAAATTTTTCCAAGGGTATTATCCCAATATTATTCATGCACGGTTCCCCCCACTTCCAAGAACACTCTCGCGTTCTCCTCCTCCAGGTCTGATGACCTGTTCGGAAATCGAAGGTTCGGCTCCGCTCCCTTCTCCTGCCTGCCCTTCTTGACAGAACGGCAGGCACCGTGCTACATCTTAGCACACAACATTAAATACAAAGACCTTCAGACAACTAGGTATGCAGGAAGAGTGCCACAGCATTCGTGAGGGTCTTTTCGCCCGTGAATGTCTTTATCTCTGAGAGCACTGCACCCGTCCTTTGCATAACGAACCGCATTTCTGAACCGCTTCTGATCGATACGCCTGCGTCCGTTGCGCCGGTTGCTCCGGTTGCGCCGGGTGCACTGGCTGCCGTTGCGCCGTCCGCCGGCCCGCACACCTCTGCGCCGGCATCGGTTTCGGCTTCGGCCCCGTCATTCGCGTATCGCTCGTTTTTCGGCTTTAGCTTCGGCTTTGGCTTTTATTTCTGGAATTAGGAAAGCCCTCGTTCCGCTGACCTATAAACGGTTGCGAATGAGGGCGTGGTACTGGAGTTGTTGTTACAATGAGAGGAAAGGATATCCGCATGGAACGGATCATGAACCGCAATACGAAGAAGACCGTGATCGTGCCGATGGACCACGGGGTGACGAACGGGCCGATCTCGGGCCTGATCGACATGGGCCAGACGGTGAACCTGGTGGCCGATGGCGGGGCGAACGCGGTGATCGGGCACGTGGGGCTCGCGCTCTACGGGCACCGGCAGGGGGGCCGGGACATCGGGCTCATCCTGCACCTGTCGGCAAGTACGTCGCTTGGCCCGGACCCGAACGAGAAGGTGCTCGTGAACTCGGTGCAGAACGCCCTGAAGATGGGCGCGGACGCGGTCTCGATGCACGTGAATATCGGCGCGGAGTCGGAGGCGAAGATGCTTGCCGACCTCGGCGCGGTCGCGGTCGAGTGCATGGAATGGGGGATGCCGCTCCTCGCGATGATGTACCCGCGGGGCAAACGGATCAAGGATGACCATGACGTGGAGTATGTCAAGCTCGCCGCCCGGGTTGCGGCCGAGCTCGGCGCCGATATCGTCAAGACCGTCTATACCGGGGACCCGGACTCCTTCCGCGAGGTGACCCGGGGGTGTCCGGTGCCGGTGGTGGTTGCCGGAGGTTCAAAGACGGATGACCGCATAACCCTTGAATTGATCGAGGGGGCGATGGAGGGCGGCGCTGCCGGCATCTCGATCGGCAGGAACGCCTTCCAGCACACGGCCCCGGACAGGTTCGTCCGGGCGGCGGCATGTATCGTGCACCACAAAAAGAGCGTGGATGAGGCATTGGAAATTCTGAAGTAAGATACCGAAGGTGAATGCAATGATTGGAAAGGATATCAGGATCGAACGGATCATGAACCGGAACACCGGCCGGTCAGTCATCGTGCCGATGGACCACGGGTTCTCGATGGGACAGATTGAGGGACTCCTGGATATGACGAAGGTCATCTCTGACGTAAGCGAAGGGGGTGCGAACGCGATCGTGCTGCACAAGGGGCTCGTCAAGCGCGGCCACCGGAAGCACGGGCGCGACATCGGGCTCATCATCCACCTCTCGGGCTCGACATCCTTAAACCCGGACCCGAACGACAAGGTCCAGGTCTGCACGGTCGACGAGGCCGTCACGCTCGGCGCCGACGCCGTCTCCATCCACATCAACCTCGGCTCGCCGCAGGAATCGAAGATGCTGGAGATCGGATCAAGGGTTGTCAGGGACTGCAACCGCTGGGGCCTCCCGCTCCTCACCATGATCTACCCGCGGGGGAAGGGCATCGACTCCTTCTCAGCCCAGAACGTCGGCCATGCCGTCCGCGTCGCGGAAGAGCTCGGCTCGGACATGATCAAGACCAACTACCCCAATGACCCCGAGGCATTCCGGAAGATCGTCAAGGCCTGCTCCGTGCCGGTCTTCATCGCGGGCGGCGAGAAGGTCGGGGACCTCGATTCGTTAAAGATCATCCGGGACTCGGTGAAGGTCGGCGGGGCCGGCGTCTGCGTGGGCAGGAACTCCTTCCAGCGCACCGACACGACAGCGTTCGTCAAAGCCCTCTGCACCGTTGTGCACGACGAGACCGACCCGGAGAAGGCGCTGGGGAAGAAGAAATAGGAAAGGAATAAAGAACAGAATGCTCTGGGGAAAAGAAAAACAACCTTTACAATGTCGCGATGGAGCCACGGGCGCTCGGGGTCTGTCGACCCTCGCCCCGTGGAGCATGGCGGTAACGGGGATTGTGTAAAATACTTGATCAGACGTGGGGGTCAAGGGGGTTTACCCCCTTGGGCTGCCTCCCCCCATGGGGGAGAGAGGGGGTCACCCTCACAAATTCCACTGAGCGAACCTGAATGATAGAGCCGAACGGAGGAAAGCATGAAACGTGAACAGAAAATGCCTGGAGCAGTCAGGCTGCACGATGCCGGCACAACCATGATCCAAAGGGATAAAACAACGGTCGTGATACGACCATGAAACAGTTCTGGGTGGACTGCCGGCCGTATAAGAAGGAGATCGCGACGACCGCCATCGAGAGCGGGGCGGACGCGATCGTCGCGGAGAACGCCGATGACGTCAAACGGCTCGGCCGGATCACTACGATTGCGAAGAACGGCGACCTGAAGCCCGGCACGGATGTCGCGGAAGTCACGATCACGGACAAGAAGAGCGAGAACGCCGCGGCAGCCATAAAGGACAAGAAGTTCGTGATCGTGGAGACGAGTGACTGGACGGTCATCCCGCTCGAGAACCTCGTTGCCCAGTCCGACCGGATCATCGCGAAGGTGAAGAACGAGAAGGAGGCCGACCTCGCCCTCACCGTGCTCGAGCGCGGCACCGCGGGGATCCTCCTCGCGACACAGGACGTATCAGTCGTCAAAGCTGTCGCGAAGAAGATGAAGGCCGGCGCCGGGCAGGTCAACCTCGTCCCCTTCACCGTCACCGCCATCATTCCGGTCGGCATGGGGGACCGGGTCTGCGTCGACACCTGCTCCATGCTGGAAGACGGGCAGGGCATGCTGATGGGCAACACCAGTTCAAGCATGCTGCTCGTCCATGCCGAGACGCTGGAGAACCCGTACGTCGCGCCCCGGCCGTTCCGGGTCAACGCCGGCGCTGTCCATGCCTACATCCTGCTCCCGGACGGGAAGACCGCGTACCTCTCTGACCTCGCGATCGGGGGGAAGGTGCTTGTTGCGGACGAAAAAGGCCACGCCCATACGGCAGTCATCGGCAGGACCAAGATCGAGCGCCGGCCGCTCCTCCTCGTGGAGGCAGAGTCCGGCACAACGAAGACGAGTCTCATCCTCCAGAACGCCGAGACCATCCGGCTGGTCGGGGAGGACGGGGGCGCCATCTCGGTCGTGCACCTGAAGGCGGGCGACCGGGTCATGGGATGCATCCTTGAGGGAGGGCGGCATTTTGGGATCGCGGTTAAGGAAACCATCATCGAGAAGTGAGGGCATGAAGGCAGGGATCATCGGCGGGACCGGGAAGATGGGAAAACTCTTTGCCGGAATTTTCCGGAGGGCGGGGTACGACGTCATCGTGTCCGGGAGGAAGACGGCAATCACGGCAGAGGAGATCGCGGCGACCTGCGACATCGTCATCGTCTCGGTCCCCATCCGTGAAACCGAAAACGTCATTAGGACGATTGCCCCGCTCCTGCAGGAGCACCAGCTCCTCTGCGACCTCACCTCCCTCAAGGTCACGCCGGTTTCGGCGATGCTCGCATCGAAAGCCGAGGTCATAGGTCTCCACCCGATGTTCGGCCCGACGGTCTCCTCTCTCAAAAAGCAGACCATCATTGCCTGCCCCGCCCGGGCAAGACCAGAGACCGTGGACCGGCTCCTCGCGATCTTCCGGCACGAAGGCGCGGTCTTCACCGTCACGACACCGGAGGAGCACGACCGGATGATGGCAGTCGTCCAGGGCCTCACCCACTTCGTCACCTTAACCGTCGCCGAGACGATCCGGCGCCTGCACATCGACATTACGGAGACGAAAGCATATACGAGCCCGGTCTACGCCATCGAGCTCTCGCTCGTGGGCCGGCTCCTCTCGCAGGACCCGGACCTGTACGCCGACATCCTCCAGATGAATCCATATGTGCCGGAAGTGCTCAAAGCCTGCCGGTCATCGGCCGGCGACCTTGCAGGGATCATCGGCTCAGGAGATCCTGGTCTGTTCCGGGCATTTTTCGAGCGGAACACCCGCCATCTCGGCGCTTCCTGTGATGAGGGACAGGAAATGACCGATGCCCTGATTGAGACGATGGTGGGGAAATGACCACCTTCGTCCTCGGGCCCGAGGGAACCTTCTCCCACGAGGTTGCGCTCAGACTGCAGTGCGGCGAGCTCGCCTTCACCCCCACCATCCACGCGACCATAGCAGCGGTTGCCCGGGGCGGGGGGGACGGGAT
>JAKLGN010000020.1 GCA_022710665.1 Methanoregula sp.
ATTAAAGCCAGTGCGGCCTGTGCAGTATTTCGTACCTCTGCGTCATTATCGTCAAGGGATTCTGTCAGGAAAGGTATTGCGCGTTTATCTGCAATATTGCCAAGTGCCCATGCTGCATTTTTCCGGACCAGTTTCCTCTGATCCTTGAGCAGCAGGATCAATGGCTCGATCGCACGCGGGTCGCGAAGTTTCCCCAATCCCCACACCGCGCCGATTCGGAGCCACTTGTCTTCAGATTTAAGAGTATCAAGAAGGGGTCCGACCGCCCGGATATCCCCGATTTTTCCGAGGGATTTTGCCGCGAGCCACTGGACATCGACAAACGGGTCCCTGAGCGCTTCGATAAGCGGTTCAACCGCTGCCGGATCGCCGAGCTCTCCCAGTGCTTCTGCTGCCCGCCACCGGACATTGAGGTTTTTGTCCTTCAGGAGGAGGATGTAGCCGGTTACCTGTTTTTTATGCTGTTCTTCATCCGCTGCAATCTCCTCAGCTGTTGGTTCCGGTTCCGTTTCGGGAGCGGGAACCTGCGGTCCGGTATCTTCCATATATCCCTCTTAAGCCACCCATAGGTATTACCGCACCATTAAGGTTTTTGTAACTATTTCTGATCGAATAATCGTTCTGAAAATCTGTGCTCTGAAGAATTCCTTTTTCGTTATACCATAACCCCCTCTTTCGCTATTGTGTCTCCCTTTAGGTGGGGGGGAAATGCGGGGCAGTCGCAACAGGAGGCAGCAATTTGAGCATAAAATTTTTAGTTCTTCTTCAGAGTAAAAATATGAAATCAGAAATTGTCAACGCAGAGAAGAGAGTCGCGCCAGGTACTATTATACGATATTTTATCCTGCACCGGGGAGCACTTCGAGGGTAACGGAAAAATTTTTTACGGTATGGGTGAGTGCACCCATGCTGATGATGTCAACATCAAGGGCTGCATAATCGGACAGCGTTATCTCGTCGATCCCTCCCGACAGCTCGATAGTAACACGATTCCGGAGGCCGGCACGTTCCAAACCAAAGAGCGTTTCCCGGATCATCTGTGGTGTCATGTTATCGAGCAGGATAATTTCTGCTCCTTCCTTTGCAGCAGTCAGGGCATCATGAGGGGTTTCTACCTCTGTCTCGATCTTCCGGTAGACTGATGCCGCCTTAGCTGATCGGACCGCCTCTGCGATCGGGACAAGTGCAAGGTGGTTATCCTTGATCAGGAAACCATCGCTCAGGCCCATCCGGTGCGGATCCCCGCCACCCAGTTGTACCGCTTTTTTATCGAGTGCCCGGAAGCCCGGGCAGGTCTTGCGGGTTGCAGCGATCCTGCACCGGGAGTTTACTGCGGATGCCCTATCTGCGAGTTTTCTCGTCTGCGTCGCAATTCCGCTCATCCTCCCGATGATGTTGAGTGCAGTCCTTTCCACACGGAGAATCCCTTTTGCAGGTCCCTTAAGGGAGAGAATGATGTCATTTGGAATGACAGCATTCCCATCCTTTTTCCCTGGTTCGGCAACGATCCCGAAATATTCAAAGAGGGCTGATGCCTCCTGGATACCCGCGATGATCCCCTCCTGCTCCGCACGGATTACCGCAAGGCAGGTACAATCCGGAATGACAGCATCCGATGTTACATCGCCAAAGGGGGAATCCTCGTCAATAAAACGTAGCAGGTACTGGATCGGGACCATTGCGTTCATCACGTCCTCATCATCATGTTCCGACGACAATAGGGTCATCCATCTTTTCTAAGAGCGAGAGGATCGAGAGAGCGGCAAGATAACTTGTTGCCTGGTTTTTGGGAGAAGGCAGGTTCGTCACCCTGATATGGGCTTCACCAAAATCCCCCCCGATAAACAGCTCGTGCACATTGCGGTCAACAGAAGGGTCCACCCAGAGTTCAACGTCGGTATCCTGGCCGGCAGCGAGGCTCATGGCAACGGACACGTTGACATTCTTCGGAAATGCTTTGATACATTCATTGGCTTTTCCCGAAAAGATCAACCGCCGTTCGTTCGCTGCCATGCCGAGGGATGCCGGACTTTTGGTTGTCCGGAGGAGCAAGCGGGTAATCTTCGAAATCCTGCCTATTTTCAGGTTATCCAAACCGAAAATTGCACCGCTCGGGATGTAAACTTTTGTTCCGGACTCAAGTGCCGTCTTCCGTATCTGGTCCCGGAAGGCAGGGTCAGCAAGGGCACCAACACTCATGACGATAAGGTTCTTATGGTGGGAAAGGACCTCCTGTGCGTGCATCCAGACAGCAACAACCGATGCGGCCTCGACAACAATATCGATATCAGCATTGATGAAAGATCCAAAATCCCCAAAAGCCCGGGCACCCGAGATCCTGGCAATTTCCAATGCCCGCTCGGGGACCACGTCATAGACGGCGGTGATGGTAAAACCGGTTGCATGCCCGGCAATGATATGCCCGATATTACCACAACCAAGCAGCCCGATCTTCATCATGATAAACAGATTAAGGGTATCATCGGTTAAGCATTGTGCTTGCCCTGCTCTATCATAACGGTAGAAACTGGCATTATAATGGATTACGATCAACGGATCCTCCGGACCTGATATGGAATCTGCCAGAGAAGGTGGCCGTAAAGACGAGATCGGGAAGGCGCAGGATCTTCTTGATGCTTTCCGCGGCCGTTCCGTCTACATCGAGACCTACGGCTGCCGGTATAATTTCGGGGATACTGCCAAACTGGTGGAAATCCTGCGGTATCATGGCAGCACGATTGTGAAGAATCCCGATAAGGCAGAGGCAATCATCATTAATACCTGCACGGTTGTCGGGTCAACAGAACGGCGGATGCTCCGGCGACTTTCGGCGTTCAGTGACCGGGATCTCTATGTAACCGGGTGCATGCCCGGGGTCCAACGCGAGGCAATTCTGGCGATATGTTCGCCTGTCATTATCCTTCCGGAGACAATCCATGACCTGTATCGCTCTGTTGGGACGGTCTCACAATGTGGGGTTGGCATAGTCCAGCTGGCTCAGGGATGTGCGGGGAAATGCACCTACTGCATTACGCGTCTCGCCAGGGGCCCCCTGAAAAGTTTTTCTGAGGAAGAGATCCTTGCCCAGGTACGGGCGCTTGTGAAGGCAGGGATCGTTGAAATTCAGCTGACGGCGCAGGACGTGAGCTCGTGGGGGATTGATAGGGGCCGCTCCCTGCCGGAACTCCTTGTTGCACTTGATGAAATCCCCGGGCGTCACCGCATCCGCGTCGGAATGATGAACCCGGCAACACTCAAGGGACAGACAGCTGATCTGCTTGATGCTTTTTTTGGGGATCATATCTTCAGATTTATCCACCTGCCAGTCCAGTCCGGATCAGACGCGGTCCTTGCCCGTATGGGTCGGGGCTATACTATTGCGGATTTTGAGGAGATCGTCCGGTCGTTCCGAAAACGATATCCCAATATTACGGTCGCAACAGATTTGATCGTCGGATTTTGTGGCGAAACACCGGCTGATTTTTCCGACTCTGTTGATCTCATACGGCGGGTAAAGCCCGCCAAGGTGAATGTGACACGGTATTCCCGGCGTCCGTTTACCCCCGCCTTCCTGGAAAACGATTACCCCGATTCTGTCAAGAAGGATCGTTCACGCGTCCTGAACTCTGTTGCTGAAGCGGTGTACACATCGAATAATGCAAGGTATCTCGGAAAGACCGTTCCCTTTCTTGTGACCGAAACCCTCCGGAAAGGTTCGGTCATGGCCCGGTCCCCCGAATATACGGGGATAGTTCTCCGTGAGAACCTTCCGGTCGGATTTTTAGGGGAAGCAGTTCTCACAGAGGACCGGAAATATTTTTTCATGGGAGAACGTATCAGACCGTCATGCATGAAACGCTTTTCTGACCTTCACTGAAGAAATATATCCCTTCCCTGCGGAAAGAAACCGAGTGGTTTTATAGATCAGGGGGACAGATTTCCTATTGCCGATAGTAAAGGGACGGGGGCTTGTGATCCTGATGGATGAAATAGAGACCGGATTTACAAAAATACTGGAAAAGATTGACGAGTTGAAAAAAACCGAGGGAGTGCTGGCTGATACGGTCAGGAATAACGATGCAAAACTCCTCGGCCGTATGGCTGATTCTGCGATCCCCGTTGTCAAGGCAGCGGGTCTCAACATGCTGAAAAAAGGAAAGCAGGATACCAAGGGTGAGATATATGATCCCCAGTACTACCCGCAAAAAATGATCATTCTTGGAAAAGCGGAAACGACAGGGAACCGCCCCGACAATCCGCAGATGCAGGTCACCGACCAGTTCTGCGTACTGACAGAAGACGGGGATTTTTTTGAACTGATGTACAGCTTCGACGGGTTCCTCACGGATTCCTATTTCAGCGCACTCGATCCCAAACGGGCCATTGACCAGTACGGGTACGATATCATGTTCATGCTGTACCGGGCAATGCACGATTACCTGGAAGGAGAAGAGGCTCTGGTCAAGGCGCTTGATACCGTTGTAGGATATATTTTCGCCCGTTCCCCCAGATCTCCATAAACTGACTGCTGAAAAAGATTCCAGATGATTACCAGGGCATAAAATGGACTATGGAACAGTTATTTCGGAAATTATTTTTTTTAAAACAAAGAGAATGGGCCCGATGTGATTCGAACACATGACCTCCCGGTTATCAGCCGGGCGCACCACCGGGCTATGCTACGGGCCCAAGAGTTAGCCGTAAATTTACCTTAATTACTACTCCACTAGAGTTTTTATAGGTTGTGAATCCCAGACAGAATGCCTGAACCCTTTTAGATAGGGATATGAATACAAAAACCACGGTACTTATACGGAACTGGGATCATGGAACGAAAATATCTTCTCGGAAACGAAGCGATAGCACATGCCTGTCTCGAAGCCGGCGTGGATTTTGTGAGCGGATACCCCGGTACACCTTCATCGGATGTGATCGATACCATCCGGGTCCAGCCTGATCGTAGCTTCTATGTAGAATGGTCAGTCAATGAAAAAGTGGCACTTGAAAACGCCCTCGCCGCGGCCTGGTGCGGGGTCCGGGCGCTCTGCACCATGAAGCACGTAGGTCTGAACGTTGCTGCCGACCCTCTCATGACAAGCGCCTACACCGGCGTCACCGGGGGGCTCGTTATCATGAGTGCGGACGATCCGTTTGCCCACAGTTCCCAGAACGAACAGGATACCCGCTGCTATGCCCATTTTGCCCACGTGCCCTGTCTTGACCCGGCCAGCGTGCAGGAAGCGCATGAGATGATTCGCGATGCGTTCCTTTTATCCGAGGAATTCGGCCTCCCCGTCATCTTCCGGCCCACCACCCGTATCTGCCATTCGAAAGGGGACGTGGATCTGGGTCCTGCTGTGACGAGCACGAGAAAGGGAGAATTTCATAAGGACCCCCGCCAGTATGTCGTGATCCCTGCCCATACCCGGGTCCTGCATAAAAAACTCAACGAGAAACAAGCGGCGATCCGGAAGCGGCTGGTCGAGAAAGGGTTCAACCGCTACGAATTACGCGGGAAGACCGCGGTCATCGCAAGCGGCATCGCGGCATCGTACGTTCAGGAGTTGCTCCCCCGGGGAGTATCATTCATGAAGATTGGCGCCTACCCGATCGATGAAGAGTGGCTGGGTGGATTCGTGAGAAAACACGAAAAAGTTCTCGTCATCGAGGAACTCGCGCCGGAAGTTGAAGAGTGTGTCCGGCAGGTAGCGGGATGCGTCCCGGTCTTTGGCAAAAAGAACGGGTATGCCCCATACGAAGGGGAATTATCGCCGGCGGCGGTTGCCGCTATCATGGAGAAGGCAGGATTCCTGCCAAAAAACCCGTTCCCGCAGGTGTCGCCATTGCAGGGTCTTCCACCACGGCCGCCGATCCTGTGCGCTGGCTGCCTGCATCGCGGGATGTTCTATGCGATAAAGAAGGTTTTCAAGGATGCAATTTACCCAAGCGACATTGGGTGCTATACTCTCGGACTCCAGCTCGGTACGGTTGATACCTGTATTTGTATGGGTGCTTCTATCACGGTTGCAAGCGGTATTTCGCACTCCGGTGAACCACACGATGTAGTCTGTACGATTGGGGACTCGACGTTCCTGCATACCGGTATCCAGGGCCTGATGAACGCGGTCTACAATGGGGCGAATATGACTGTGGTCATCCTTGATAACCGTATCACGGCGATGACCGGCCACCAGCCGAATCCGAATACCGGCATAACGGCCACTGGCGTGGAGATCCCTGCAGTCTCGCTGGATGCTGTTTGCCGGGCCTGCGGCGTGAATTTTGTTGAAACCGTTGACCCCTATGACATCACCGGGACGTTGAATGTGCTGCATGAAGCCAAGAAACGCAAGGGGGTCAAAGTGGTAATCGCCCGGCAGATGTGCGTGATATCTGCGCGCCGCGCAGGGGTAAAACGGGGAAGGTACACGGTAGATAAAGAAGCCTGTACTGGCTGCGGGACCTGCGTGCGGTTTGGCTGCCCTGCCATTGAGTTTTCAGATGAGAAGGCACGCATCAGCGACCTTTGCAGTGGTTGTTCCGTCTGCGCGCAGCTCTGTCCTGTCGGGGCCATCGGGAGGGAGGGAAAGAGATGAGCGGCAGTTTTGATATCCTGATCGTCGGGATTGGCGGGCAGGGGACCATCCTTGCCTCCAACATCCTTGGTGAAGCCTGCCTGATCGAGAACCGTCATATCCGGGGTGCGGAGACGCACGGAATGGCACAGCGCGGAGGATCGGTGGAGAGCCATATCCGGATTGGCGGGGAGTTTGGTCCCCTGATCACGCCCGGCCAGGCTGACCTGCTCATCTCCTTTGACCTTCTCGAAGCGCTCCGCTACTCTCACTTCCTGAAGCAGGGTGGGAAGATGGTCGTGAACAGCCACATGGTGCTCCCGACTTCTGTCTTCACGCAGAAACTTACCGCTCCAATGGAATCGGAGATTATTGCAGGACTGAAAAAACACCATCTCTGCCTGCTCGATGCCGATTCCCTTGCGGTCGAAGCGGGGAGCCCGCTCTCTGCTAACGTGGTGATGCTGGGCGCCGCGAGCAGCGCCATGCCCCTGAAGTATGAGTCCCTTCTCGAGGCTGTAAAGCGTCTCGTCCCCAAGAAGACGATGGAGATCAATGTAAAAGCGTTCGAGACCGGCAGGAAAGCTGGCGGTACATCCTGATGAAGCGGTGCCTCGGACCATTTCATCAGGACACCCTATACAAAGGAGACGCGCTTACCCTCCTGCCAAAGGTACCTGAAGGGACAATCGATCTCATTGTCACTGACCCCCCCTTTGCCATAGATTTCCGGGCCCAGCGGCTGAACTACAACCGGACCGCCAGCAACGTCCTTGAAGGGTACCGCGAGATCCCGAAGGAAGAGTACGGGGAATTTACCCGGCAGTGGATTGCAGAAGCGGAACGGGTACTTGCATCGACCGGCAGTATGTATATTTTTTCAGGCTGGAACCGGCTCCGGGACATCCTCGAAGGGATCGATGAGGCAGGACTTACTACGATCAACCACCTCATCTGGAAGTACCAGTTCGGAGTCTTTACCAAGAAAAAATACGTCACGAGCCACTACCACATCCTGTTCGTTGTCAAGGACCCGAAACAATACACCTTCAATAAGATCGACCATTATCCTGAAGATGTCTGGGTGATCAACCGCGAGTACTGGAAGGGAAGGAAGAAGACCCCGACAAAACTGCCATCGGAACTCGTGAAAAAGATCCTCTGCTATTCAAGCAATTCCGGTGATCTCGTGCTCGATCCGTTCCTCGGTTCCGGGACTGTCGCGGTTGTCGCCCAGCAGGAAGGACGCCATTTTCTTGGATTCGAGGTTGTCCCGGAATATTGTGCTTTTGCGCAGGCAGCCCTGTCCCCCAAAACAAGCAAACGCTGAAACCGTGCACTTGGGCCTTTTTACCTTCCTTAAATGGGGGGTAGTCCCCCGCCGAAAAAATTGAGGAGGGGGGGTTCCCCGCATACCCCCCTCTCCCGTCAGTACCAGTTCCGATCCAGATTCTCATCACCCTCCTTCGAGGTAAAAATTGCAGACGTCGCGCTTTCTGCAACCCGTTTTCCGTCCAGGGCCCCTTCCTGAATGGGGTGCCCGGTACACCCCCCTGGCCTTGGGCAGGGGGGGGTCAACGCGGTTATAAAAAAAATGGCGGGGGGGTTGACCGCCAACCCCCCTTATCAAAATTGGGAACTGTGCATTGGTGTACATGTCCCTAACCTGTTTCAAAGGAAACCTACCGACAGCGGGCTATTTTCGACACCCACTCAATTCTGATTATGGGGGTCGGATCCGGCCAACGGGAGAGTGGGTTATCCGGCAACCCCCCCACCCACAAGGCAGGGGGGTTGGCATCCAGTCTCCCCGCAAAGATCAGATAGAGACCGTCAGTGAATCGCGGATAGGAGGCTCTGGGATCTGACGGTGCCGAAAAAAAGGTTAAAGGGTTTTTTTCAGTGTATAGGCTATTGCCCCCACTGTCGCGATTCCGACACCTGTGATATCGTACGCGAAGATATTCATGATTTGATCAGAATGACCCGTGAGACTGGCCACAGTGGCCCCAATCAGGAATATTGCGAATACAGAGATTACTGAGATATTCAGTAATCCCACGATCCGTTTTCCATGCGGTCTCATGTCATCGGGGAGTTGGTCCGCAAGATCGTTCATAATCGGGATGAGTCCCTTAGAAGGGATCCCATCCGTGCCATACTGAAAACCATACTCATCGGAGTCTGGTTTTCCTCGTTTGACGCGCTTAGTGGTCATGATACTGCTTTCCTCCTAACGTTGGAGGTATAGCCCGTGCTATTACAACGGTACCGCGTTGTCGATCCGCTTGATCAACATCGCAATCTTAATTAGAGGAAAACAGAGATACTTGATTGAGATATTTTTCTCCCTGCTTCCTCTTGGTTGTCAGGTTCGGAAGGATGTGCGCTAACACATCCTTCCATCCCTTTTACTGAATTCCCTTCAGCGGTTATCGGGTCTCAGACCCTCCTCATCTATCCAATTGGAAGTATGTGAATAAAAAAATCTTGGTTTGTGCATGCAGACCATTGTTTTTCATCCACCATACAATCCTTTTTCTGTGCATCTCAACCGATGCACATTCCCATTCTGATTTTATACCTAGTATATTTGTTGAACTGTGCATTTCGTTTAGATTTGCCCCCCACCAAGCATGATACCATACCCCCCTTTGGATTTTCAGATATTCCGACCTCCTGATCAATTACTGAACAGCAAGAACAAAACCTATGGCAACAATGGATGCTGTATACCACAACCAACTATTTATGAAAAAAAGTGATATGGAAAATACGAGAAAATTGAACTCGAAATAAGAATTAGAACTTAACCCAGTGTCAGAACGCTGAGGGGGGGAATTGAACCCCCGAGGCACTTTCGCACCACAGGCTTTCCAGGCCTGCGCCCTACCGCTAGACTACCTCAGCAAAAAGTGTATCCTATTGGTATGCCGGGTATTTTTTTAATGTTATCCCTTCTTTCTGGGCTGGCTATTGGGTTTCCCAGCCCGTTTCCCGTACGGTTTCCAGGGGGCACTCCTTTCCCTGCGCTCTGCAGGATTCCGGGCCGGCTTCTTCTCCGGTTTTCTTTCAGATCTTTTCTTTTCTGGGAATACTTTGTCGGATTTGGTCCAGCCCCTGGGATAGGTTCCGGGCTGGAGGAAGACTACTGTGGGGGCAATGACAAGGCCCGTATCACCCGGTTTGAAGGAGGCAGAGGGCACCAGCGCTTTGCCAAGGCAGACAAACTCGTTTTTCTGTGACAGGACAGCCACGGTTTCCCCCATTTTGAACTCTTTCATACCGATTATGCCAACGCCGGCGAGCTGTGCGCCCCGGCAGACCGCGTCGATCGCGGCGTCCCGGATAATTATCGTTGGCAGGTCAGGTACCGCAGCATCGACCGAGAGGATCATGGCATGCAGTACAGCAGGGTCACCGGCCCGTGCGGCAACCGCAGCATCCTGAACTTCGTAGAGTGTATGCACCTCCTCTTCACTGAATGAGCCGGAGCGGGTGCGGCGCAGCTCCTGCATGTGGGCACCGGCACCGGCTGCAAGTCCCATGTGGTGGCAGAGCGAGCGGATATACGTACCGGCATCGCACTGCACACGGAACAGGACAAGCCTTCCATTGATATCAAGGATCTCAAGTTTTTGGATCTCGCGGATGCGCAGGGCGCGCTTGACCGCGCTCTTCCGTGGCGGGCGCTGGTACAGTCTGCCGGTAAATTCTTCTGCCAGTTTCAGGATACGTTCCCGGTCCACGTCCTTGTGCAGCCGCATCAGGCAGATATATTCTTTATCGTGCTGGAGCAGCAGGGGGGCAAGGCGTACCGCGTTGCCGAGCATGATGAGGAGGACACCGGATACCTGCGGGTCGAGTGTGCCGGCATGACCCACCTGGCACCCAAGCATCTTCCCCACCCATGCTGCCACTTCGTGACTGGTTGGTCCTTTAGGCTTGTCGATAACGATAATGCCCGGCCGGTTCCAGAGGTGGACCATTCCGGTACCTGAAGATTCACCCGTCATATTCCCCCGGCCTCCCGAGCGCCGAGGTATGTGTTGAGTGCACCGAGCGTCCCTTCCAGTGAACCGTCCCCCACGACAACAGGATGCGTTCCGCTCCTACGCATGGCTTCGGCAGTGATCTCACCGATTGCTACAACCAGGAGATCTGGACGAGGCGTCCAGATCGCCTTCTTAAAGGACATGGCGCTGGTAAAAAGGACGGCACCGGCACCAGCAAGATCGAGTTCTTCACCTGTTGATTCAAGACTATAGCACCGGAACTCCGTGGGCAGACCCCCCGCTGCAGAAATCGCGTCAATAAGCCCGGGATTCGGTACATCCGCCCGGGGGATGCCAATCCTTTTACCCCGGATCCAGTCCCCGAGATATGGCACAAAATCCCGGGAATAGAAACTGGTCAGGACATCACAGTCGATGTCGTGCTGGCGGAGTTCCTTTGCGGTCTGCGGACCGATAGCAATCACGCGGGGGAACCTGCCCAGCCGGGGTGCTATGAGCTTTGCCGGTAGGGCGCTCGTGAAGAAAATACAGTCAAACTCCTCCCGCTCGACCGCGTTGACGAATTCCGTGATAGTTTCCTCGCGAATCGCTGACCGCAGGGGATGGACGCTGTAGCAGCAGTGCCCGGCCGCCGCGCATCGTGCTGCGTCGCTCTTTTCCTTGCCTGCCAGACGGGTGACTGCGATCTTCATAAGCGCTTCATTGCCTCATTATGTAATGATGGTTTGCATTTCGGTTGATTTATGTTCATTCTACCCTACCTCTTTTCCATGCTGGAGATCCTGCTGGGTACCCTTATCGGTGTTCTTCTTGGCACGATCAGCGGGATTATTCCCGGCGTGCACGCAAACACGCTTGCCGGCATGCTGCTCAGCCTTCAGGCAGTTCTTCTGTCCGTATTGGGACCGGTCGCCCTTGGGGGGGCACTGTTTGCTGCCCTGATCACGCACACTTTTGTTGATGCCGTTCCCAGCACGTTTCTCGGGATACCGGAATCTGATACCTCACTCGCTGTGCTGCCGGCGCATGCACTCTGCCTTGAAGGGAATGGCGAGGAAGCGGTGAGGATAGCCGCACTGGGGAGCGCCTGTGCCATGGTCATTGCTGTACCGGTCTCGGTGCTTTGTTTTCTCATTCTCCCTGCCCTCCAGCCGTACTTTGACTGGTGGATCGGGATCCTGCTTGTCGCAAGTATGGGATATATGATTGTCACGAGTGAGGCTGCAGGTTGGGCTCTTGCCATTTTTTCTGTATCGGGGCTTCTCGGAGCATTTGCCTTGCACTACACATTCCTCAGCTGGCATACCCTTGCCGGAGAAAGCGCTATTCTCATGCCGCTCCTGACCGGGTTGTTCGGCATCTCAGTTCTTCTCACCGCTTCGCAGGGAACCCTGCCGGTGCAGCGCTTCAGCGGGCTTCGCATCGAGAACAAGGCGGTACTCCAATATTCCCTGCTTGGGACGGGTGCCGGTATAGCAGTCGGGTGGCTCCCCGGTCTGTCAACAGCCTCAGCAAACGGGGTACTGGCTTCCATAATCGGGTACGAAAAAGACCGCCGGTCCTATATCCTTGCAACCAATGCGGCAAATACCGCAAACGCTTTTATCGGCCTTGCAGCTCTGTTCGCCCTGTCACGGATGCGTAACGGCGTCATGGCTGCCCTTGCGGAGTTCCCCTTGCCCTCCATGGGCGAGCTGATGATTGCCGGTGTACTTGCTGCCTGTGCAGCATATGCAGTCACGATCTTTCTTTCCAAATCGGCCAACCGGCTCAACGGGTTCGACAGCGGGGACCTGAACAATACAGTGATTGCTTTTGTGGTTCTGCTCAGTATAATCCTCACGGGTCCCTTTGGCCTTTTCATCCTGCTGCTCGCTACAGTGATCGGCCTCGTCCCTCATCTGGTCAATGTCCCGAGAATGTATTGTATGGGAGCGATCATGGTCCCGGTGATGCTCTACTCGTTCGGTTTCGCGTGGATCTAAGTTTTTTTTCCATCCGCTAACGGCAGATCTATGGTTTTATGCTGGCATACCTCCAACCTATCCTCTGATGCAGTCCTACTGGTTCGGGGATGTCAGTGAAGGGCGTTGTTCGCCTGTTGCCGTGGATATTGTTGCGATTGTCAACCGTGTATTGTCCCTTTCCACGCAGATGGATGCGTTTATCCCACCCGACTGGCAGCAGGCAGTATCCTGCGGGGTCTGCTCAGACCGGGCTGATTATCTTGTCCGCCTCCAGGAAGTCTGCATTACAGCTGCCGAGCGTTCGGTTCGGGAGCACTATGCCGGCAAGGATGCAGAACTGCTCCAGATGGTACGGACGCTTGATGAGATGGACACTGTCATCAACCTGCTTTCAGAACGGGCGGCTGACTGGTATATGGTACGGCACCCTGCATTTTCGCGGAAGTATCGCAGGACACCCTCCCACATCCTTGTGAGAACCATAAGGGAAAAAAGCCGGGGGGCGCTCGGGAAGGTTGCCGGGGAGATCGAGCAGCTTGCCGAAACGCGGACCGCGCTTGCAAAGGAGGTATCGGCACGGGCAAATGATGTGATGCCCAATACCAGCGCCCTGATCGGTGGTCTCGTTGCTGCGCGGCTCATGGCCCATGCCGGGGGACTCCTGCCGCTCTCCCGCCTTCCGGCTAGTGCGATCCAGGTACTGGGAGCAAGAACCGCCCTGTTCTCTCATTTAAAAACCCATACCCCTTCACCCAAGCACGGTATCATCTTCCAGCACAGGCGCGTGCATAACGCCCCGCGGGACCTTCGCGGCAGGGTAGCCCGCGTTCTGGCGGGAAAACTCGCAATTGCCGCGCGCCTCGATTATTTCCGGGGAATTACAGCCCCGGAATTCCTGGAACAGGCGCAAAACAGTATAGACACAGCTGGGAAAGGAAACGGATTATGATCTGGATTGGTGACGTTCTGGTCTCGCTTGGTGAAGGAGGCGTCTACAATGAAAGGATGCTCGGGAGCGCTCGTATCTGGGAGCCGTACCGGAGCAAACTCGCTGCCTTTTATCATGTCGGGAAAGGAGTTGAGCTTGTACCATCCTTGCGGGTTCTTTACCTTGGTGCAGCCAACGGAACGACCGTGTCCCATGTTGCAGATTATTGCGAAGTTGTCTATGCGGTCGAGTTTGCCCCGCGCCCGATGCAGGATCTTATCGAGGTAGCACGCCGGCGCAGGAACGTCATCCCGATTATGGCAGATGCTACCCGCCCCGAGACGTATGCCCCGCTGGTTGAAGCCGTCGATCTGGTCTACCAGGATGTAGCCCAGCCTGACCAGGCATCTATTGCCATACGGAACTGCGTGTTCCTGAAACCCGGCGGATATCTCATCCTGATGCTCAAGACACGAAGTGTAGACGTGAGAAAAGATCCCTTAATTGTGTTTGATGAGACCCTTTTGGCACTGGAAGAGGCTGGTTTCACCGTGCAGGAAAGTGTGTGGCTTGCCCCTTACCACCAGGACCATGCGGCGATTATCTGTGTAAAACCCGAAAAGCCCGGGGAGTGAGGATTTCATGGCCGGCAATATCCGTCTCGTTTCGGCAGGACCGTTATCGGTTCTCGCCATCTTACTGCTCCTCGGGCTTGTCATCTTTCTGATCCCTCTGCTCACCCTCGGGATCATCGGTGCTGCGTTCACGCGGCTGGGGTTATCGTGGATTGCTGCCGTAGCCCTTGTCCTGCTGATACTGGCCGGCAGTTTTGTCAATATCCCTCTCCACCGTATCCGGCGCGACACGATACCGGCAATTTTACTGGATTCTGCAGGAAATGACGTGACCTACCCCTTTACGGCCCCTGCGGTCTGGGATACAGTGATCTCGATCAACCTTGGTGGCGGAATTCTGCCGGTGTGTATTGCAGTGTTC
>JAKLGN010000200.1 GCA_022710665.1 Methanoregula sp.
GAGGAGAAGCAGACCCGGGATCTGCGGAACCTGCGATCCCTTCCCCTGCTGAAGCTGACGCATCTCCTGCTCCGGTGCCTCTGAGGGAAGATGCGGTATCCCTGTCAGCGGCGCAACCTCCGGAAGGCAGCAGACCGGACCAGGCGGTGTCGCAGGAGACTTCCCCGGAGGTCTCATCGGGCGTTCCTGGATGGTCTCCGGCCCGGGAAAACACCCCCATGCCCTTACCGGAAACCTCGCGGCGTTCCCCCATACTCCTCGTCGCGGGCGGTATCCTCCTCGTCGTCATTCTCATCGCTCTTTTCGCAGCGCTGCCCATACTGTCGGATTCCTTCATTGCAGCCGGGACAATCCCGACCATCCCTGTGCCGGCATCCGGGTCCCCCGGCGGCGTCGAACCCGGCACCACGATCGTCCTGACCACCTCGCCCACCCAGGAACTTCCCAAAGATACGGAGCTGGTCATAGAAGCCGAAAAAGATGTGACCAACGCAAAGGTCACGGTGAGGTTCAGCGGCGGGGGCGGGATGGGGCTCGTGCAGGACAACACGGTTATCCTGACCCGTTCGGATGGGACCGCTGTCACAGGAAAACTCGATTTTTCCCGGAGATCGACCGAGATCGCCCTCCAGGGGTCGCGGGCAACGGACCGGCTCCAGGTGATGGTCACGATGAAATCCGGGATGAGCTACACCATCGTTGACCGTCTCATCCCGTACCGGTATTTCCACGAGACCTGAACCGACGGATACGGGACAGAGGGGGATGAGCCTTTCAGACCCATTCGAGCAGCGAATCCGCCGGCTTCTCCCCCTTCCTCCGGTCCAGTTTTCCCCTGACCCTTTTGACTGCTTCATCGGCCGGGGACGAAGGGGACTTCTGTGGGGATTCGAACTTCCCGTAATCCATATACCCGCCGGTCAACGCGTCCTCTCTCTCTGTCGTGATCGGTCGGATGCCAGGGGATTCAGTTTCTTCCCTGCGCACGGGATCATCCGGAAGGACAATGCCCGGCTCCGGCGGGCAGGCAGGCGGCGATACTCCCGGTTGCTCCATCTCGCGAAGGGTAAGAAGCGGCGGAGGAGCTGCAACGGGCGGGGAGACGGTGGCGGGGGTCACCGGATTCCCTGCCGGTGACGCCGGGCGGCTGAGCAGGAAGTCGACGTAGTCCTCAACCGATCGCCGCTGCTCCGGTGACAGCCGTTCCAGCCGGCTCTCGAGTGAATCCGTCATCGATCTCCCCTGCTATGGTTCTCCATTATCTTCCCGCAGCAAAAAAGACGATCGGACTGCATCAGCTCAGCTCCACCGGTGCTGGTACCCGCGCTTGTGCAACACCGAACCGTCGATGAGGACCTGCCTTTCCGAAACCGCGGTCCCGATCACGGTATACCCTACGCCGGCAATGGGGTGGAGGGAGGGAGGGCAGGTGAAGATCAGCTCGTAGTCCCCCCCGCCATGCAGGGCAAGCTCAGAAGCTTCAGGTTCCGGCACGCCGGCGGGGCGGGGGACCTTTGCGGATTCAATGGAAAAACCCAGATTGTTCGCTTCAAGAAGGTCGTACAACGAGAGTGCGATGCCATCGCTGACATCCATCATCGCCGTTATCCCCGCCTTCCCGAGGATCTGCCCTTCTGCCACCCGCGGCTGGGGGGTAAACAGGGCGGCCTTGTGCTGTCCATACCCTTCGAGAAATGCCTGGGCCTGCCCGCAGGTTCCGGTCACGCAGACGAGGTCGCCCGCCCGGGCCCCGGACCGCCGCACGAGATACTTGTCCTCCACAATCCCAAGCCCCGTGCTGACGACCGTCAGCTCGCCGTGCCGGTCGATGTCCCCGCCGATGATCTCCGCGCCGTATTTTTTACAGCAGTCCGACCCGCCCTGCATGATGCCGGAGAGCTGCTCCCAGCGGTCGAGGCCGACCGCAAAGAGCATGTAGCGGGGCGCCGCCCCCATGCTCGCGATATCAGAGAGGGTGA
>JAKLGN010000201.1 GCA_022710665.1 Methanoregula sp.
AGCCCCCCCCTTTGGGGGTCGCTCGGCCGCCTCGTCGGGGCCTCGCTGGGCAAAAACGTTATTTGAAAACTTTCATCAAAATCGGGGGTCAAGGGGGCGCACCCCGCATGCTGCCTCCCCCTCTGGGAGAGAGAGGGGGTCAACCTCGCATTGCGATACATTTTTTTAAAGCATCAGATACGGTTTTATCTGGCAGCAACTGAGTGAAATGAATTCGGGATACTACACAGATGAAAAGGAACCGAAACCTTTACTTTCTCAAACCCAATTCTCACAGTGGTGTGATCTGTATGACGGCCCCAAAAAAATCGGTTATTGAATTCCGGTCCGTGCTCGATTCCGCGTACAAGGAATCCAAACGTCACCTGAAAGTGGGTGACATCATGAGCCGCAAAGTCATTACAACGACCCCCGAAACCACGATGATGCAGGCAGCAAAGACCATGGGTGAAAAGCATATCGGGAGCCTCATTGTCGTAAAATACAAAACACCCATTGCTATTGTCACGGAACGGGACCTTCTCTCCCGGGTCCTTGCCTGCAATCTGGACCTGAAGAAAACGCTGGTCGGGGAGGTCATGTCGTACCCGCTCATCAAGATATGCCCGACGTTCGAGATCCGGGAGGCGGCACGGACCATGATCAACAAGAAAGGGAGACTGGCGGTCTTTGTGTGCGGCAAGCTTGCCGGGATTATCACGGCTTCCGACCTGATCCGGGATATGCCCGAGGCTCCGGAGACCTCGCTCGTTGTCGATGATTTTATGACAAGGGATGTTGTCAGTATTGACGAGGATGCAACGGTGCTTGATGCAGCCACCCGGATGGGAAAGGAGCGGGTTGGCAGCGTGATCGTTTCCCGCAATGAAAAACCACTCGGGATATTCACCGAACGGGACCTCCTCTCGACATTCCTGGTTCATTCGCGATCGCTGGATACCCCGCTTGGCGAAGCATGTTCCGGCCTTATGACAACAGCCCCTGCCGGTATCAGTATCCATGAAGCAGCAAAGACCATGGCCGCACAACATATCCGGCGGCTTCCCATCGTGAAAAAGAAACAGATTGCCGGGATCATCACGGCACGGGACCTGGTGGAAGCCTATGCAAAGTGATCATGGGCTCTGATAATTTCTGCATAGGAGAAACCATCTGCCCTGTGATCACGGGAACAGGGGGGGAATGACCCTATCTCTCCCCAAGGGGAGGGCAGTATGCAGGTGCAGGCCCCCTTGATTCTCATTCCCTGCAAAATTTTCCTGCGATTCCCGGACACCTCATGCTCGAGGGAGCGAGCCCCGACGGGGCAGTGAGACAAAAAGGGGGATCGAACATGGGGGGAACAGGAGGTTTTCTCCAGGGGTGGATGCTGATATTTTTTATGGGGGCAGCTTCCTATCCTTCCGACAGGCGGAGCCGGAAAACCTTCAGATGAACTTTTGCAAGGATCGCGGGAA
>JAKLGN010000202.1 GCA_022710665.1 Methanoregula sp.
TCGTGATCGATTTCAAGGACGACACCCGCCACGACCCGATGCTCAATGATGACCTGATCGTTGCCCTGAAGCTCGCCACTCCCGCGGAACTTGCCAGAATAAAGAAGATCGCCCTGGAGATCAACCGGCTCCTCTCCGCACTCCTTGCAAAGCAGGGAATCCTCCTGGTGGATTTCAAGATTGAGTTCGGAAGGCAGGGAAAGACCATCCGCCTCGGCGACGAGATCAGCATGGACTCAATGCGTCTCTGGGACAAAAAAACGCATGAGTCTCTTGACAAGGACGTGTATCGCTTCAACAAGGGGGATGTGATGGCCACCTATACCACCGTTGCGCAGCGGATCACAAAACATCCCCCCGTAAAACCGCAAAAAAAGAACCACCCCGTAAAAAAGGAAAAAAATACGATGGGAGGTAAAACAGGGATACAAAAACCGGCCGCAAGAGCAGCAGCAAAGAAGCGCTGATCTGTTGGAAGTACAGGGAGCCCGGCAGACCGGAGGCAAAGGATAATGTGGGTGATGCCTAAACTATTCTGATACAACTGCCTGAACGGATACCATGACAGAAACTACCTTGGACGAAGAAGATATGCTCAAGTGGGCAGAAGGATATGCCCGCAAGCAGGGCTGGACCCTCAATACCGACAACAAGCAACTCGGCACGGTAATCCGTGGCCTGGTCCGGAACAAGACCCGGTTCGGGCGGCCCTACTGCCCCTGCCGGCTCAGGAGCGGGGACGAGGAGAAAGACCGGGACATCGAGTGCCCCTGCATTTACCACAAGGACGAGGTGGCAACGCTGGGACACTGCCACTGCAACCTCTATTTTAAATAATTTTTTTTTGCATGCGCTGGCTCCCCGCACCGGAACAGGGCCTCACGCAGAAGGGGCTTCGGCCGCTCTCCGGCACAACGCCCCGCGTACTGATCCTCGGGAGTTTCCCGAGCGTGCTGTCGCTTGCAGGTGGCGAATACTACGGGAACCCGAAGAATATGTTCTGGGCAGTCATGCAGGAGCTCTTCGCCGTTCCGGCAGCATGGCCTTATGCCGAACGTTCACGGAAACTCATGCAGGAGAACATCGCACTCTGGGACGTGGTCCGGGCCTGCGAACGGCCGGGAAGTGCCGACAGCCGGATACGGCACCCGGTACCCAATAATATCGCGGGTTTTGTCCGGGCACACCCTGCCGTCCGTCTCATCGCCCTCAACGGAATCACCGCCGGCCGGCTCTACCACCGGTTTGCTGAGGTCCCGGGAATCCCTGCGGTTGTCCTGCCGTCCACTAGCCCGGCGAATGCAGCGGTGCCGTTTGGCGAGAAGGTTATCCGGTGGGAACCGGTGAAGACTGCCTGTCTCCACGACTAAAAAAATACTTCAAAAATCCTTCGT
>JAKLGN010000203.1 GCA_022710665.1 Methanoregula sp.
GATGAGGTGGTTGCATACCAGAACCATGTGCTCAATTATCTTGGCGTGATCGCGGTGGGGGGGATCAGCGTTGCCACCGGGGGAAACCCGGAAACGGTGGATGCCGCGGAGGTCTCCGCACGGGATCTCGGGAAGAGACTCGCCGATGGGATTAGGAAAGGGTTCTCGGATCCAAAACAGGAATCGGAGATTGCCGGCAACCGGGATTTTTTCAGGGACATTGTTGTGGAAAACCGCGATCTCCGCCCCGATGAGTACGAGCGGTGGATGCGGATGGGATGGATCACGTAAGCTGCAGTCCGGAAAAAAATGAGGGGGAGAAACGGGTATGAATGGATAGGTTCACACTGTAACAATGAAAATTGCAGATAGGGGGGCTCCTTTGATTCAGTGCCCATCGCGGGTCACGGCGGGGGAGTTCCGTGTTTTTTTGTATGCTCAGGGTTAGGGATCCGCCGCGGGTGCCCCGTCGGAGGCGACGGCGTTGATCGCAAATAATTGAGAACGTGAAAAATCTAAAAAATCACATTTGTTCAATGCAAGTTTCACAGGAAAATCTTCGCAGACTCTTACGTGGATAGTGACACCAACCCCCGCACCCGATGCAGCCCCCATCTGCGATAACAACGCTTTGCCTGTATCAGAGTACGGCCCGTTTCCCCCCGGGGCATAACCCTGTGCAGGAGAGGGGCACTTCATCACGAAAAAACAGGTCTCCCGGGGAAAAAAAATCAGTAGTTCTCCGCAACGATCTCGAAGTAAGCCTTCGGGTGTTCGCAGACCGGGCATTTCGCTGGTGCGGTCTTTCCGGTGTGGATAAACCCGCAGTTCCGGCAGTACCATTTCGCGGGCATCTCGGATTTAAAGGCCGTCCCGTTCACAAGGTTCTCGTGCAGTTTTCTGTAACGGGCTTCGTGATTGGCTTCCACTTTCCCTACCATCCTGAAGAGATACGCGATATCCTTAAATCCCTCCTTCTCTGCAGTTGCTGCAAATTTCGGGTAGAGCGTGCCCCACTCCATCTCCTCGCCCGCAGCCGCTGCGGCAAGGTTCTCCCGGGT
>JAKLGN010000204.1 GCA_022710665.1 Methanoregula sp.
GACGGTTTTTTTCACGGCGACCCCCACCCGGGAAACCTGCTGGTGACAACTGATGGAGCTATTGCCTTCCTTGACTTCGGGATTGTCGGTATTCTGCGACCCGAGAAACGCCAGACGTTTATCAACCTCCTCTTCGCGCTCACCAACGACGACATCGAACTGATGCTGAGGTCCCTCGAGGGGTTTGGTATCGTGATCGCGGAAGAACATCGCGAGGCACTCCGGGACGACCTCTATATCATGATTCACGACTTCGGTTACGGTGATGAAGTCGGGCAGATGAACTTCAGTATCGTGGTCAATGAGCTGATAGAATCTATGCGGCGGTACCAGCTCAGGGTACCAATGAACCTCGTGCTCCTTTTAAAAGTCTTCATGATGGTACTGGACATCGGCCTGCGTCTCGATCCGAAGTTCAACTTCAACAAGGAGGTAACGCCCTATCTCACCAAACTGGCTGACACCAACACCCTCTCTGCCGGGTACGCCAAGCGGGCGTCCACTACGCTCCTTGACTCGGCCGACGCTCTCCTTGATATGCCCCGTAACCTCAACCTGATGATGAGGCGGCTTTCGACGGGGACATTCAAGCTCGAGATCGTGGACACGGACATCCGGAAACTGCAGATGGCGCTCGACAAGGCAAGCGACAAGATCATGATTGGCATGGTCGTAGCCTCCCTTGTTGTGGGGTCGTCGCTCGTTCTCCAGGCAATCCCCTTTGCCCTGCCAAAGGAAGTCGGCTGGATTGCCATCCTCGGCTATACTGCAGCGGTTCTCTGCGGGTTCTACGCGATCTACCATGTGATATTCCTGAAATTCCGGATGGGGCGGTAGATCCACCCGCCCGCTTCCGTTTTAAGGACCATATCCCCCAGGTTACGATCTCTTTTTAAAAAGGGAATACAAACTATTGCATGGTGCAGGGTCGGTGCGGCGGGCTGGTACGGTTTACTCCGCAACCCGGTATGTTTTTTTTTGGTGATTCCTTAATAACGACCACCACGATAAACTCAGGTGGTTGGAAGGATGAACCTCATAGATCTCCAAC
>JAKLGN010000205.1 GCA_022710665.1 Methanoregula sp.
GAGGAGGGCTGCGATAACCGCCTTGGAAAGCAGGTACAGGCCCGCCGGCCACCCGTCAAGTTTTATCCCGAAGAACCAGTCCTCCCAGTTGATGACAAACACGAAGAACGATCCCGCTGCGATAAGCAGGAGGAAAAGGATACAGTAGGCTCCGAGCAGATCCGCGATCTCATTTCTCTTCACGATCCTCTCCTCCTCTTCTGGATCAGCAGGGAAACCGGGACGGTACACCCTAGTGAAAGGATGACAAGCACGACCGGCAGTGGTGCGGGCAGGGTTCCTGGGGAAGCCGGATCAAAGTGATAGTCCTGCTTTTCCACAAAACCGGGGAATCTGGACATGATCAAAGTCTTTATCTGAGAGGTGTCTTCTACCAGATCAGAGTGCCCGTTACTTCATTATCGGGTATTTGGCAGAAACCGGAAATCTTACCGTGTCTTTGGCGAGAAGAACCAGAAGTATTATCTCGAGGACTGCTTACCGAAAGCAAGTGCAAGGAGAGCATCTGCAATCAGGAACACCGCTAGAAAAATGAAGATTGTCCCGGTAAGGTTCAAAGTATCACGCCGGAAGACCACCTTTTGGTTATGCAAATAGCTGAAGGCATCATGATAATGCGTCAGTTCACTCCGTAATAGTAAATGTCCGGAACCCGCAGATCCCCACACCGCAGGCACTGACGGTTTTCTGTCCCGGGCCAAGTGCTGATGAATCAATCGTAACCGACCAGCCGTAGTCATTGGGGGAAAGCTGCCTGACCTCAACGCCCCCTTCGATGAAGTCTCGGGAGGATTGCCCTGAAGAAACAGAAACAATTTCCACAGTGATCCTGTCACCTTTTTTGCAGTTGGTCGTCCCAGTGATCACA
>JAKLGN010000206.1 GCA_022710665.1 Methanoregula sp.
CAATCCGGGAAAACATTTTTAGTTCTGTTGGCATACGAGTCCATCTCCGTTTTTTTATCACTCACATGAAGAAAGCCTTTTACATGAAAGCGCACTTCAACGTGTCTTCGGGCAGGTCCGAAGTCATCATCTATTCATAGCTGGTAAACCCGACCTTTATGGTTGATATTTCTTATAACAATACATATACATTATGAAATGATTTTCATTTATTGATATTCCAGTGAAATTGTTATATATCTATTTTCTATGATATCGTCAACGCACCAGAAAATTTTGTTAAATTATTCCGGGATAGGACATATCAGAAGTAAAACGCTGACCGCAAAAGCTAAGGTACAGTGCCTCCTTACTTTGTTATGCTACTAACGAGAAAGGAGGCAAAATAGTGTCAGCAAACCAGTATATCAGGTGTGTTGAATTATCCTCCGGCTTGATCCGGGACTCCCGCATCTCTCTATTCTCATCCAAATTTTCGAAAAGAACATACACCCATCACCGGTTACTCATTCTTCTTTTCCTGAAAGAGTATCTCTCAGAAGATTACCGGGACACAATTGAACTCGCTGAGATCATGGACACTCTCGGGGAGAAGATCAACCTTGAGGAAGTACCTCACTTCACGACGATCCATAAGTTCTGCCAGCGGATCCGATCCTGAACGTTCAACCGGCTCCTCAACCGGATCACGAAGATGTTCTATGACTGGGGCGAGGGGATCAGTTGTACCGCTGTAGATTCATCCGGGTTCACCAAAAAGAAAGTTTGGGGGAAGCTTTCAAGGCCAGGATTGACCGGCTCCAGATCAAGGAGATCAAAATCAGGGTGATCC
>JAKLGN010000207.1 GCA_022710665.1 Methanoregula sp.
GACACCGTGCAGCCGCTCCAGCAGGATATCCGGCTAATAGATTACCTGCAGGAGTTTTCTTCATTTGTCGATAAGCAGCAGCTCACCGTGAAGCAGAAGGCGTTCGTGGCTACTCGCGGGAAGGAGATCCTTGCACGCGTGATGGAGGAGCACCGGGGGGCAGTGGAATGACAAGGGTTACCAGACCCGAGTCAGGAAAAGATCCGAAGGCTCTTCGATTTGATGGGGTGATTGCGATTGCCGGAAATTCATCGATATTTATGAGTCCCCCCACCCCCTTCGGGGGTCGCCGCGACGCCTCGCCGGGTCGCGGCCGGGCAGGTTCGGTCTTTACGAAAAATCGTTCAGGTTCATTGCGATGCCTGCCGCCGCCCCGAAGGGCGCCCCGCGGCGGCTTCAATGAGCAGAAAAATCTGCGAGACGAGAAATCTGTTCAAACGTGCAATCGTGACGGTAGGAATACAGGTAATTCGTCATTATCGCAACCGGCGGATGCCTACGCGGCGGGGGCGGAGCCCCCGAGAGCGTCAATGAAAAATTGTAATCTGTTGATGATCGGGTTTGATTACACGAGAAATACAGCGCCCCCAGGAGCGTCAATGAAAAATCATAATCACCACCGTGGAATCAGTTGTCCTTCACAATGCAGTGAAACCAGTACTCGTTTCTCATGCTCTTATGGGGACACATTATGATCCTCGACCGGCTTATCCTCAAAAACTTCAAGCGGTTCCGTGACGAGGAGATCCGGTTCAAAGATGGCATCACGGGCATCCTCGGGAATAATGGCGC
>JAKLGN010000208.1 GCA_022710665.1 Methanoregula sp.
ATGATGAATAAAGATGAGTTTAACCGGCTGCCCCGGGGGAGCGATTGAGCCATTTGAAACCATCTGCTGGTCATCTATGATTACCGGGGTTACTGCTGAAGGATTCTTTTCGGGTTCTGATGATTCTTTTGATATACACAGGGCTATGATACAAAAAATCAAGGCAACCACAACAACAACAATTATTACCATTTTATCCATGGATGTCACCGGAGTCATAAGCAAGAATATAATTTTTCAAACAAGATTATTTTTGGTTCTGTAATAAGTAATTTGTGATACTGCATAACGGAATTCAAAATATCAGGCTCTGAAGAAATCATCGGACACGAGCTCCCGGGGGCTTTTTACTCACGCTTGAGCCCCCGCCCCGGGCAGCCCCGCATTACGATAATCACGAAAGAAGGTTTATTTGCGATTTCCCCACTGGATAGAGGACAATCCTGTCGCAATGCGCCATGAGCTCCCGATGGTGCCGGGAGGGCAAAAAGGAGGTCAATCATAGGATGAATATGAGGTTTTCTGCAAGAGCCCCAAAATGAAGGATACCAGAGAACACAGGATAAACGTGTTAAATTGTATAAATATAATTATATTGTAAAATTTACTTTGACGGAATTCCTGTATACGGGGTCATACGGTGGATTCAGTCACGTAACTCCCGAATTCACGTATAAGATACAAATAAATATCAAACATTACAGAGTTAGGATTACAGAAAATGATAATAATGATGGTTTTTGAAAAAAGAAGAGTT
>JAKLGN010000209.1 GCA_022710665.1 Methanoregula sp.
AAGGAGGGGTTCAATCCTATCACGAAGGAGACGGTGATCGCTGAAAGGAGTTCTGTCTGCGCTGAGTCGGAGCTGCCGTTGTTCACTTCTCCGGAAGGGAAGGCGTTTCTTGAGAAGGTGATCGGCGGGGCATAGAACTCGGGATCCGGTTTTGATCCGGAAATCGGTGTTCGATTTTGATCTGGAAATCGCAGATCGATTCCGGAATGAAAATCGCAGATCGATTTTTCCGGAACGTTTTTTGATCGCGATCGTGATCGTGATTTTGATCTGAAAATCGGATCGCGTTTGTAAAATGAAAATCGCTGATCGATTTTGATCTGGAAATCGGTGATCGATTTTCGTACGAAAATCGCGATCCGATTTTGCGTTCCGTCTGAATTTTCAAGTCAGAAACCATTTTTCAATCGCGGATCGATTTCAAAATGAAAACCGGGATCCGATTTTGATCCGGAAATCGCTGATCGATTTTCGTACGAAAATCGGATCGCGATTTGTCGCTCCGTCTGTGGAAATTCAATGAGACCGGTTTTTCAATCGCTGATCGATTTTGATCTGAAAATCGCGATCCGATTTTGATCCGGAAATCGCTGATCGATTTCAACATGAAAATCGATCAGCGATTTTTCCGGAACGATTTTTGATCGGGATCGGGATCGCGATTACAATCCGGAAATCGCTGAACGATTTTTTTTAGTGTGGAAAC
>JAKLGN010000021.1:0-2983 GCA_022710665.1 Methanoregula sp.
GAGGGGGCTTCATGTCATGGTAAACGGTGTTGGTTGCAGGAGTCTTTTCATTCCCTCCTCTTCTCAAGCACCATCCCGGCATACACGCACTGCCCGAACGATACGCACCCGTCCCCGAGCGGGTAGTCTGCGTTGATAATACAGCTGAACCCCCGGGCAAGGACTTCCTGCCGGATCGTCTCGCGGATCGCGTGGTTGTAGGCTACCCCGCCGCTCAGGGCAATATTTTTCATTCCCTCTTGCTCGGCAGCCCGTATTGCGAGGGCCGCAATCCCCCGGGCAAGGTTGTACTGGAAGGATGCGGCAAGCGTTCGGACACTGCGAAGATCTTCCATGCCCGGTTCCTGCAGCCGGGTAAACGCCGTTTTGATCAGGGCGCGGCTGGAGAGAACCTCACAGCCGTTGTGGGAGGAGAACGACAGGTCCCATGGTTCGCCCGTCACTCCTGCAGCTGCGGACTCCAGCTTCATGGCCGGCTCGCCGTCGTACGTCCGCTCCCGGCAGATCCCGAGCAGGGCACTTGCCGCGTCAAGCACCCGGCCGGTGCTCGTTGTTGTCGGGACATTGAACCCCGAGTCCACCTGTTTCTTCAGCACGCCAAGGTCCACATCGGGCCACCCGCGGGAGGCAAGGAGCGAGAGCACCTCGTCTTCCGGCAGGATGCCGTAGAGCATCCGCTCCGGGAACCGGGTGGCAAGGTCACCGCCCGGCATGGCAACCGGTTCGAGATGTGCGACGCGCTTCAGGTCCGGCACCTGCCCGGCAAAGATCTCGCCACCCCAGATCGTGCCGTCATCGCCATACCCGACCCCGTCGATTGCAATACCGACGCATGGCCCGGTCGTTGCTGCCGCAATATGGGCCCGGTGGTGCTGGACCGGAACGAGTTCAAGGTTATGCTCTGCTGCCAGTTCGCGGGCAAAGCGGGTCGAGAGGAACCGGGGATGGAGGTCGTGTGCTATCACATCGAACTTCGCGCCAAGGATCCGCTGGAGGTTCTGCACGGTCTCCTGCAGGTACTCGAGAGTCGGGGGGTTGCGCACGTTCCCCACGTGCGGTGAAGTGACGGTAAACCCGCTCCGGTAGATGGTTGCATTCGCGTTCAGCTCCGGGCCGACACCGAGGATACAGTGGTTCCCGAGATCAATTGCCGTCCGCTTCGGGGCAAACCCCCGCGAGAGCCGGATGATGTACCCATCCCGCATGACGGAATCGTCACACCGGTTCACGATCATACGGTTGTGGGAGAGGAAGAAGTCCGCGTCCTGGTTCAGCTTTGATTTCGCGACATCGATCTCCGTAATCATCGGGTAGCCGGGCATGTTGGCGCTGGTCATGATCAGGAGCGGATGGCGGAGATGGGAGAAGAGGAGGTGGTGGAGAGCGGTATAGGGAAACATGCACCCGATGGTGTGGATATTGCTGATCTCCGCGTGGGCTGTGTGGTCCCGTTTTTCCAGGACAACGATCGGGTGGACCGCGCTTTCGAGCAGTTTTCTGTCCTGCGGGGAAACCAATGCGAGTTTGTCGATAACGTCCGGCCTGACCATGATCGCAAACGGCTGCTCGATCCGGCCGAGGCGGCGCTTGAGCAGGACCGCCGACTCTTCAACACATGCAAGATGGAACCCCCCGATTCCCCGGACGGCAAGGATGAACCCGGCATCGAGCAGCGAGGCAGCCTCTTTCACAGGGTCGTGGCAGGCAACTGCATTCCCGAACTTGTCGTACAGGGCAAGCTTTGGGCCGCAATGTTCGCACGCGATTGTCTGGGCATGGTGGCGCCGGGAATGCGGGTCGCCGTACTCCCCCGCACAGGCCGGGCATACCGGGAAGTCAGCCATGGACGTCCGCTCCCGGTCATAAGGGATTTCGCTGATGATGCTGTACCGGGGCCCGCAATTGACACACGACGTAGCCCAATAGTTCCCGTACCTCCCGCCTGCGTTAACAATGTCCGCAATACACTCGCTGCAGATCGCGATATCGGGCGGGATCATTCCCGAATGGGAGCCGGTCCCGCTTGGCAGAATGAAAAAACCGTCCGGGATCTCCTTTATCGTCCCGGTAACCTCAACGGAATCGATCCGGGAGAGCGGGGGACCCCGTGAAACTGCGCCGACAAACTCCTCGAATCGCTCCCCCCGGGCATAGATCTCCACTTCGCTGCCCAGGTTCTTCACCGTGCCGGCTATGCCGAGATCGCAGGCCTGGGCATACACGAACGGGCGGAACCCGACACCCTGAACAATTCCGCGAACCGAGATTCTGCCCGTTTTCTGCATGATTTGTGTCGCAAAATTTTATTGATGCGGGGGACGATATAAGTATAGGGTTTTTACAGTGCCGGGCCATATTCGAATCGTAAACGATCCCGTAGAGCTTGTTCCTCTCCTGATGACGTTCAACGACCCCGCTTTCAAGAAGGTCTACGAACTTTTAAACAAATCATGGCTGACAGAAGAGGAGATACGGGCGCAGGTCGGGGATGACAGCATAGGTTTGTGTCTCCAGATCCTCAAGAAGGGAAACCTCGTCGAAGAACAGTGGCGGATGCCAAAGCCGGGCGCCAAGCCGCAAAAGGAGTTCCGGGCAACCTACAACAAGTTCCGGGCCAACTTCCAGTGCAACCTCTCCGATCTCTCCGATATCCTCTATATCGCGCTCTCCAATGATGAGAACCTTCGCGAGGTTGTGGAGCAGATCGAACGGGAGTTAGTAAAGGGCAACAGCTCGATCAACGACCTTTCCCGGAAATTCAGTGTCAGCCCCATCTTTGTCAGGGGACTTGCAAAACGGATAACCCACCTGGATGTGAAGGGACAGGGACTGGTGCTGCTTGACACCGGGCGCTAAGGACCCCCTCTATTCTATTTTACGGAGCAAGCGCGAGGTTTCGCGCCTGCAGATCCTTGTCGAGATCGCCGAACACCAGCCGGCGGTGAGGCAGCAGGAGATTGCCGGGAAAATGGGTGTGACCCCT
>JAKLGN010000021.1:3082-11332 GCA_022710665.1 Methanoregula sp.
CAGGCGATATCCGAATATATCCGCGAACTGGTCGAGGAAGGTATGGTTTCGGCAAGCGGGAGGGGCAATTACGAGGTGACAAAGGCGGGGATCGAATGGGTGCTCGCCCATGCCGAGTCCCTTGAATCGTATGCCCGGCATATCCGGCGCGACATCATCCAGCAGGTTTCGGTCTGGACGGCGATCGCAAAAGAAGACCTGAAAGAAGGAGACGAGGTCGGGGTATCGATGAAAGATGGTTTTCTCTATGCCGGTAAAACCCCGCAGGCAGCTACCGGGTCCGTGGTAGCCGACGCGAAAAAGGATCAGGACGTGGGCGTTGCCCGCCTGAATGGGATTATCGAGCACCACGAGGGGACCGTCCATGTCTGTAAGGTCCCCCGGATCCAGCATGGCGGTTCCCGCAAGGTAAAAAGGGACGAACTCCGCAGGATCACGGAAGGTATCGGCATGGTGGCTGCTGTGGGGCTCGAGGCCTGGATCGCCCTGAAATCTGCCGGCAGGATGCCGGATATGTTCTTCGGGGCCCGGGAAGGCGTGATCGAGGCGGCGTTTCATGGTATTGACTGTGCGATCGTGATCGTGGACGAGGAGTTCACGGACTTTTTGAAAAGGCTGGAGAGCGTGGAACTCGCCTATGTGATCCATGACCTGATCGCACCATGAAGATCCTCATCCAGCCGCAGAAAGGCGGAACCTACAAGCTGCTCTTTTATGATGGCCGGCATACGCGGGGGGCTGCATTCGTTGAGCTGACCGGGACCCCCCGGGGCCCCCGGCCGACCCGGTACCGCGTGAAATGGGGCTCAAAAAAGGACTACCATCACACCCCGTCAAAAGAACTTATTGCCCAGCTCCGTGACGCGGATGTCCGGATGGTGAAGCCTGACAAGGAGTTCGAGACCTTCCTTGCCGATTTCCAGGTCCGCACCGGGACCGTGGATGCCTGCCGCATGTGTCTGCTTGACGAGCGGTATACACATCTCGATGAGAACAATGCGGTGACGTTTGGGAAGGGGGAGCGGATCTGCCTTGACTGCGGCAGGCGGGAACTGCGCCGGGAGGTCTCTCATCTCGGGCGGCTGGGACAGGGAGGTATTGCCCATCTTGATGACCTCCTTTTGAAGCTCCGCAATCTCGACCGGGTGCTTGCAACGCTCCAGCCTGAGAAGGTGACGATGGCCTCGGCACTCTTCGACAAGCTCGAGGCACACCCGGTCATGAAGACGGCGCCCATCAGCGAGCTGCCACTCCCCCGGCAGTTCGTGGAGGCGGGCGGGGTCGAGCAGCTCATGCCGGCACAGCAGCTCGCGGTGGAAGCCGGGCTCCTCTTCGGCAAGGACCTCCTCGTTGTTGCAGCGACCGCGAGCGGCAAGACTTTCATCGGCGAGATGGCCGGACTCAAGAACTATCTTGAAGGGAGGGGGAGGATGCTCTTTCTGGTCCCGCTCGTTGCGCTTGCGAACCAGAAGTACGAGCGGTTCACGGAGCGGTACGGGAAGTTTGCCAGGACCGGACTTCTGACCGGCGTGAGCCGGCTGAACCTGCCCGAGACAAGGAAGGTGGGGGACCGGAACCCGCAGGCCCCGATCATTGTCGGTACCTACGAGGGAGTGGATAATATGATCCGCTGCGGCCGGAAGATGACCGGCATCGCAACGGTCGTGATCGACGAGGTGCAGATGCTCGAGGATAATGACCGGGGGCACCGGCTTGACGGCATGATCGCCCGGCTCAAGTATCTCTGCCCGCAGGCCCAGTTCCTGTACCTCTCGGCAACGATCGGATCCCCGAAAGTTCTTGCAAAAAAACTGAACTGCACGCTTGTCCAGTACGCGGACCGGCCTGTCGGGCTCGAGCGCTACCTGCTTTTCGTTGAGCGCAAGGGAAAGATCCCGGCTATCAAACAATTTACTACCGAGGAGTACAAGCGGACATCTTCCAAGGGGTTCCGTGGCCAGACGATCATCTTCACCAATGCCCGTTCACGCTGCCACACGATTGCCGACGCCCTGGGAATCCGGGCAGCCGCATATCATGCGGGGCTCACTTCCGTGGAACGCCGTGATGTGGAGACCCGCTTCCTGCAGGGAAAGCTGATGGCCGTGGTTACGACCGCGGCTCTCGGGGCAGGTGTCGATTTCCCGGCCTCGCAGGTCATCTTCGATGCCCTCGCCATGGGCAGGGACTGGCTGTCGGTGCAGGAGTTCAACCAGATGGGAGGCCGGGCAGGCAGGCCGGACTTCCACGATCTTGGCCGGGTCGTGATCCTGGCCGAACCCGGCGGGAGCTATTCCCGCGAGAACCCGGGGACCGAAGAGGAGATCGCGATTAAACTCCTGAAAGGCGAGATGGAGGAGGTTGCCCCGGAGCATGATTCCGAGAAGAGTTCGGAAGAGTATGTTGCCAATGCCATCTGCTGCGGTGGTGAGGAAGCCGACCTCACCCGCATCAACAGCCTGATGGTCGGCAGCATGGAGCCCGTGCTCCCCGATCTCGTTGCGCACCGCCTCGTGGAGAAGAAGGGTACGAGGCTGGTCCTGACGCCGCTCGCCCGGGTGATGGCCGAACATTTCATCGGCATGGAGCGGTTGCTGGAGATCGTCCGTCTCACAAAAGTCATGGACGACCCCCTGGAGATCATTGCCGCGCTGGAGAGCGAGGATGTCCACAAGGAGAAGGAGGCAGCCCCGAAAAAGGCCGGGCAGAAACCAAAGGGTGCCAGCCCGTTGCGACACAGCCGCAAGCGGCGCTGAGGGGAAAACCCTAACTCACCCGAAAAATGTCATAATTTCACCATTCAGATATAATTCGGTTGTTTTTTTTCAGCATATGTTTTAATATCAGAACAATCAATGAATTCATATGGAATCAGATGAGGCACAGGAACTCCAGGTAAAAAAGGACCTTGCCAACCTGACCAGTACCCTGAACCCCGAGAACATCAATCCTGCGATTATGTTCACCAAAAAACGAGGTATTCGTTCGTGTACCCCGGCCATCGGGCAGGCAACGGAGCAGGGCGGGTCGGTCAGTGAACGGCTTAAAAGGGTCCGGAAGCCGGAATAAATCGTTAATTGTAATCGTTTTATCAGCTATTTTTGATTTTTCTGCTCTGGAGAAAACCTTTTTCAGGTTATATGATCGCCCCCCTTGCGCCATCCCTGCCCCCATCGGGGGCGGGGGCGCATTGCGATACTCTTCCATTACCTGTTCAGGAAAATCAGACATTATTTCATACAGGTAATACGGCGCTATCCTGATGGGGGATGCCCCAGTGGCGGGGGCGAAGCCCCCGAGAGCGTTAAGATTTTTAATGATTTCTATAGAATAGATTTTTCATACATATGATAGCGGCTGAATCCCCCTCAACCCACCTTTATGAAATACCCCCCGGGAAATGTCCCCGCAGCGGATCAACGACCAATAGAAAAAAAAGCGAGGCCCTTATAGTTCCTCAAGTTTACTGACTGGCCCTGGGGAAGGTGACTGACAGATATCATTTTTTTTATTCGATATTCTTCGATTGGGAGTAAACGTATACGCGTACTCAAGAGCCATCACTTCTGTTTTGATATGCACACCCACAGATCGTAGATGGGGTCAGCAGGATTTTCCTCCACGTCAACGGTCCGCTCCATCTCCGTGCCCCACTGCTGGATGAGCCGGGCTTCCTTTTCTGTTCCGACCGTGATGAGGGTCTCCTGGGATACAAGGAAGAGCTCCTGGACAATCTGCTCCCACATCTCCTTTGAAAAATCATTGATCTCGCCCATCATGATCCCGATGCCCCGGGGTACGGGCTCGATGTACCGGGACGCGACCAGTGCATCAAGGCACATGGTCTCTGACGGGAGCAGGCGCCCGGCTGCAAATCCGCGGGTAATGAGGGATGCGTCATTATCATAGGAGAGCGGAACATACCCGAGGTCCCGGAGTACGAGCGAACCAACACCCGAACCACAGCAGCAGTCTACGCATCTCCCATGATAGCCCCTGCCCCAGTGTTTCCCGATGAGCCGGGTGAGGATCCCGCACCGGACCGGGTTGAGGTCTTCCATGGCGGGCGGGACTTCTTTTGCAAGGATGTTGCTGTAGTACTCCCGGACTGCCGCGGTAAAGACCGGGCGATCCTCCTCGAAGATCTCACCGTTCATGTTCTCGAACTGCTCGATCAGTCCGACGGTGGGGTTCCGGAACAGGAACGATGCTGCCAGCCAGCCATCAGGTCCGTGAAAGGCGAGGGCAATCGGCTCGCCGTCTCCATCGACCAGGAGGCGGCCTTCGTCACCGCCAGCTGCTGCCAGCACGTCGTTAAAAATGCGATCTGTCTGGGCTGCGAATTCCGGTTCCACGAACCGGACATCATCGATCTCGAGAATTTCTGCAACGTTCATGCGCCACGCTCGATCCGCATACCGTGCGGTGCGGTGATGGTACCGTCGATCTTTGCGTCTTCGTGGAGCACGATCGACCGGGCAATCACGTCCCCGAGGATATGCGCACCCTTCCTGACATAGACCGTGCTGCCGCTCTCCACGTTGCCATGCACGCTGACACCCTCGACGACACTGATCCGGTTCTTCGCCCGCAGGCTCCCGAATATAACCGTGTCCTGCTGGACTTCGATGGAGCCCGCCCGGATATTCCCGTGGAGCCGGCACTTTTTCCCTATCTTCATGGTCGACGGGACACTGAAGAGTTTCATGTTCAGTTTCGAACGGGAAGGGATCATGAGCGGGATCTGTGCATGGTCCTCCTCGTCCCTGACAATCCCGTCGAGGATCCGGTCAAGTTCCTTCTCGTTCTCGATATGGAGGAGGGTCATTAAGTAGATGATGATGAACATGAAGACCGGCATCGGGTTCCGGATCTCGATATTTCCCCGGGCCTCAAATCCTTCCTTTATCTCGACCTTCTCCCCGATATCGAGCGCTCCGTTCACCGCGAGCCTGCCATTGATTTTCACACCTTCGCCGATATAGGCATCCTCATGAGCGATCACGTCATTTCCAATCTCGCACCAGTTGCCGATACGGGCATCTCCCCCCGCCCAGACATACTCGCGGATCTTCGAGGATTCGCCCACGTACACGTCATTACCCCGGAGCCCGTAATCAATCTGGCAGAACTCACCGATCACGATGTCCCGGTCGGTCTTGAGGCTGTGCTCCTGCAGCTCTGTCCCGTCAGGGAGAAGACAATGGTTGTGCCAGTTCTTTGCAGATCGCTCCTTCATGCTTCCCCCCACAAATCAGGCCCCGAACTTGTGTGCCTTGTTGATAAGGTCAAGGGCTATTGGCATCAGGTCGCATCCATGGATCCGGCTCAGCCCGCCCGTTGCGCAGGAGTATTCATCGAACCGGACCACGCTGTCCATGCGTACACCTTCGCCACGGATGATAACCGGCACGGGGTCAGCGGAATGGTCCCTGATCGTGCAGGGCGTTGAATGGTCGGCGCAGATGATGATGATACAGTCTTCTTGTGCCAGCAGCGGTTCGAGCGCGGCATCGATCTTCCCGATGAAGTCCCGCTTCTGCACCGCAAGCCCGTCATGCCCGGACTCATCGGCCCCCTTGATGTTGACGAGCACAAAATCTTTCTTTTTAAGTTCCGCCTGCGCTGCCGCGATTTTACCGGCAATATTGCTGTCCTGCGAGCCGGTGATCCCATTGACGTGGACATGCTCCAGTCCCACGATATTCCCGATGCCCGTAATCAGGCTCGCTGCCGAGATCACGCTCCCTGAAAGGCCGTATTTCCTCGAAAAAGGTTCAAAGTCCCCCATCTCGCCGGCGCCCCGCATCAGGACAACATTGGCCGGGTTCAGGCCTTTATTCAGCCGTTCAACATTGATCGGGTGCCTGAAGAGTATCTCTGAGGACTGCTTCACGAACTCGTTGCAGATATCCGCGGTTTTCTGGTCTGCCTGCGACTGTCGTTGTCCTTTTACGGTAAGGGGTGCAACGCCCTCCTTCTTCGGGTCATTCGAGGAGACGCAGTGTCCAAGGCCTTCCCCCTTCAGTGCAAGCGCTGCCCGGTGCCCTGCCCCCGACCGGAACGAGAACCCGACATGGAAAGCCGAGAGATCAACGCCCTCCTGGATGGCCCCGCTGAGCGCCTGCGTATCATGGATCCTGCCAGCCCGCCGGTCCATGATGATCCCGTCTTTTGAGATTGTGGCAAAATTGCACCGGAATCCGATCATGCCTGGTTCCATGGAGATGCCGGATCCCTCGCATTCGAGCGGCCCCCGGCCGGTATAATATTTGTGGGGATCGTACCCCAGCAGGGCGAGATGTGCGGTGTCGGACCCCGGGCGGATGCCGGGTGCAATGGTATCCATGATCCCACAGCATCCTTCCGCGGCGAGTTTGTTGAGGACCGGCTTCTTTGCAGCGGCGAGCGGGGTGAGGCCACCGAGCTCGGGGCAGGGACGATCGGAAATGCCGTCAAGGACAATAAAAAGGATTTTATTCGCGGTCATTCGTATGGAATGGTTGGGCGGGCGGATTAATTAGGTTTCTTAGTGCCGAATCCCGTAAGTGATGAGGCAGGAGAAGAACGCGTCAGTTTCCCCTTTCATTTTTTCAATCGCGATCCGGTTGATCAATGCACGTGGTCATACCGGATTCAATACAAATTGCAGGAGTTCACAAGGATTCCAGGTTAATAAACCTGGACACCATCATCCCTTCACCCCGCTGATCGTGATGATGAAATTGCCGAAACGAACCAGCCTGTTCTGCTGCCGGTACACCGGGCATCATGCGGCTCACGCTGATCTTTTCCGGTCCGGCACAACCGCCGATAGTATGACAGAGAGGACCGCGAGCACGGTGCCTGCGGCAATCGTGATACGGAACCCGGCCAGGAATGTTGCGGAGTCGAGATCGATGAATGCGACAATCCCGCCGGCAGCATCTGCGGTTGCAAACGTAAAAATTGCCGCATAGATCGCAGTTCCGAGCACCCCGCCGAAATAAATGGTGGTCACCATCAGCGAGGATCCGGTCCCCTCCTCGCCTTCGGGAGCACTCTCGATGATCCTGCTTGCGGCCGGCCCGGCAGCGATCCCGAAGGAGACTCCCATCAGGACAAGTCCGGTAAGGAGTGGCACAACCCCGGACTCCGGAGAAAGGACCGCGAAGAGACCGCTGTACAGGACAACAATTCCGCAGGCAGCGACAGTAAATACCCGGCGCCCCCGCCGGTCCGACCACTGCCCGACGGGGATGCTCAGGATGGCGATCACCGCCGGGGGAATCAGGAGGTACAGGCCGCTCGTCATGAGATCGAAGTGCATCTCCATGGTGAGATAGAACGGAAGCAGGTACAGGACCCCCATGAAGATGACGTTCACCAGCAGGTATGATACGAGAACCGCGGTGAAACGCAGCTCTGAGAAGATCCGGATGTTCAGGAACGGTTGGGGGGTTGCAAGTTCCCTGACAACAAACAGCCATGAGCAGAGCAGGCAGAGCGCCCCGCTTGCGAGAACCAGCGGGTCGGTAAGCCCCCGGGATGCAATCTCTTCAAGGACAAAAGTACAGAACACCATGGACAGAAAGAGCGTGACGGCCCCCGGGTAATCGAAAGATTCCGTGCGGTCTTCCGGCTCATCGGGGGGAATAACCCTGGCTGCAAAGAGGACTCCGATGATCCCGATTGGGATGTTGACGAGGAAGATCCAGTGCCACGAGAGGTGCTGGGTCAGGATACCACCAATTGCCGGCCCGGCGGCAAAGCCAATAGAAGCGGTTGCGGCGATAACGCCGAGAGATGTCCCGAGCATCTCCTGAGGGAGGTAACGGATACAGAGCAGCGGGGCAACGGCGGCGATCATTGCAGCTCCAACTCCCTGTATGATTCGTGCAGCGAGCAGGATGTCAAGCGAGGGGGCAACCCCGCAGGCAGCAGAACCAAGTGTAAAGACCAAAAAACCAAGAAGGAACAGTTTTTTTGCAAGGCCCCGGTCCGCAAGTTTCCCGAAGACGAGAAGGAGCCCTGCCATCATCAGAAGGTAGGTGATGATCACCCATGCAATCGTTCCGGTGTCCGTATCGAAGTACACAGCCATTGCCGGGAGCGCTGCATTCACGATCGAACCATCGATCCCATCCATCACTACGCCAAGAGCCACGGCGCAAAGCAGGAGTTTCTGCCGGACGGGCTCGGTGATGATGGAGGACATGCGATACAGTATGGGCTGGGAAATTTCTTTAACATTCGTGGCGCCGGATATAT
>JAKLGN010000021.1:11431-13703 GCA_022710665.1 Methanoregula sp.
CCGGCCCGTGTTTACGAAAAAAAGTGATTATGTTGTGTCGACAGGCGCTGCGACCTGCTCGACCTTGGACTTGATAACCTCAACCCGGCGGGTGGGGTAGATGGTCTTGACTGCCTTGAAGAGGTCCCGCGAGATCTCGCCCGAGACGATACCGGAAAGGAGCGTGTTCAGGTCCCATGCCTGTGCCTGGACTGAGACGGCCTGGGCGATGGCGTTCCGGATCGCGTGTTCCTGAGAAATGTTTGCACGGGCAAAAGTGTAGCAGCAGATGGTCAGCCTGACCTTCTTGTTCTCCTTTGTGGTGACCGGTACAATGCAGTCGATACGGGAGCTCCGGCGCTTGACAAGCGAGCGGAGGTAGTCGCGTGTTACCTCGTGGCCTACGAACTCGGTGTATGCCGCATCGCCGGTCACGGTTGCAATCTTAAAGCTCATCTTCATGTGCTGCTTGGCGTAATCGTTGGTGATCTCGCCGAGCGTGGCGGTCATGATCCGGCCGACTACGCTCTCAGCATCGTTTGCAATGGTATCGCCAATGTACGCCTTGCCGAGGTTGTCGGGGACGTGAACCTTGAACCAGCTCTTGGCTTTCCAGCCTTCAACTCTTCTTCCTACCTGTTTCTTCTTTGCCATACTATCACCTTGTTATGGATTATTCCCGTTCCTGCGGACAGACCATGTGTCCTCCGCAACCGTCAGGTTCATCAGATAATCGTCCACTGATGCGATGACCGACCGGAGCTGTGTCCCGGTGATCGTTGTTATGACCCTGCCCTCTTCCGCTTTCGTGTCCATGCTGCGGAGATTGTCCGGCGCGAGTGCTGCGGCAACACACCCGGCATCTTCGTGCACGGTCGTGATGGTGCCCTTGATCTGCATCAACCCGTAACCGCCTCCCGCCAGCCTTTTGCAAACAGGGCGACAGCGTTGCAGGGAATTGTCGCCCCGGCCCGGAGCAGGTGACCCCCGCCATTCCCGCCGCAGGATCCCGCGAGGGAACGGACGAGCGTGCCGAGATCCGCGGTTGCACCCGGAGGGCAGCGTGCCGAGATCCTGCAGGTATCCCCGCTCTTTGCATATACAAGGACCGGGGCGGCATGCGGCACGTCGCGGGCAAGGATGTCCGAGACATCGCTTGCGAGTCCGGCATCCGCGATCTCGTAGACCCCCCGGTATCCTTCAACCGGGTGAGCAGCCCTGACCGCCCCGATGACCCGGCCGCGGTGCTGTCGTGCAATCTCCCAGGCCCGGTCAAGATCATGCGATGAACGCATGCAGAGCGTTGCGGCGATATCGCCAGAGCCGGCCTTGCCGCAGGCATCAATAACCGCGGTGAGGGCGTGAGCATCCTCGATCACTTCGCGCTGGAGGTGGAACGTGTCGCCGTAGACCGAGAGCAGGCTTGCTGCTGTCGTCTTCGGTGCCGCTTCGAGCACGATACGGGATACCAGGGTGCCGAGCCGGAGTGTGTTCTCTCCGGTTGCCTGCTGACGGGCCTGGTCGATCAGGTCTGCGACGAGCTGCTCGTTCCCGCTGATCCCGTCAAGATACGGGCTCGTGGCCATGTACCAGCGCTCGGTCATATCCCTGCCGGGCAGGGTGAGCCCCCGGTCCGGCACGATGATCCCGTTGGCAATCCCGTCATTGAAGATCTCGAGGTTCTTGCCGGTCATCTGCTGGCCGTCGCCGATGATTCCCGGAATCACGAGCCCTGCAAGGTCGCGGTTGTCTCCCATCTCCAGGGCAACATAGTATGCTGTGCCGGCTGCGGACAGTTCGCGGTCGCCATCAATCCCGCAAAGCCGGGGGTTGGCGTGGAACTCTCCTTCTGACTGCGGGAGGTGGTGGTCGACAACCATCACGCCGGCAGGGAGGCCTTCCATACCGGCCCCGAGATCGCAGAGCAGGTACGCCCCGTCCCCGCCAATGTCGGACAGGCTGATTTCCTGCCTTACCCGGAGCCGGAAGCGGATACCTGCCCGTAGCATCGCGTGGCAGAGGATCGAGGCCGCGGCTATGCCGTCAGCATCGTGGTGTGCGTACACCTCGATGAATTCCTGCCTTTTGATCCGGTCTGCCACGGTTCCCGCGGCGGTCTCAAGCTTCATGGTTTTTCCGGACGATTATCCTGAATTGTTACCTGGACAGCAGGATCTCGGTATTCTCCGGCTTGTAAACCCAGCCGGCAGGCAGTCTCCTGCTTCCCGTGTAGTACCTGACGAGCCGGCGGACCTTGGACTCGACCAGCTGGAGCTGGTGCTTGTTGTGCAGG
>JAKLGN010000210.1 GCA_022710665.1 Methanoregula sp.
CATCTCCGGCAGATTTCACGTCATGATTTCGATTTTGGGTTGGTGGTTAAAATGAGACTAAACCCTCAGGGAATTTTCCTGCCCTGAAAGGATAAGAACGGATCCAACATCCCCGGGAACCGATCTGCTGACATTTTTTATATCTGCTGGATTTTTTTTGGACAGCCAGAGCGGGTGATAATCGGTTATCCCCCGGCATGCTCTAAAAAAACAACCCTCGAGGAACCAGATCTCCCAGGGTATGTACCAGCAATGATGGTAGTTTTCGGGATCGCTGGAGATTTAAACACGCAAAGAAAAAAAGGGAGCTCAGAGGGATCTGATGTTTACCTTGAATATTTTCACGACAAGGGTCATGACGGAAGGTCCCCCGGGTATTCCAGCGTTTGTAATGGTATACTGGATATCTTTCGGAGGCCCTGCCGTGACAAACCGCGAACCTTTGTACGTTGCAGGAATACTCCATTTATTCCATATGTAATCATCCCAGGCAACAGAATAGTCCTGAGTGTTGTCAAAAACGCATTTGATTATCACAACCCCGTTCGTTGGTACGGGGCTTTCTTTGTAATAAGGGTCACCAACCAGCTCCATCTGTACGGTCCCGATACCTTCTTTTGCCTTCATATCCGTGCTGGTGATCTCGAAAAGATTGATCACCATGGTGTTCGTGGCGGGATCAAAGAACCAGCGGGGTTCGGC
>JAKLGN010000211.1 GCA_022710665.1 Methanoregula sp.
AGATTAGGGTACAGACCACACATCGGTATCGCATCAGTGGGTGATTCCACCAGCGGGGGGGCTTGGGACCCGATTGCGCCTGATTTTTTTTCAGTGATCTCTCCCGATCGAAATGATATATTTTCGCCCCAGATACTGGGTCATACAAGAGCAGTTACATCAGAACTCTGAAATAGTGCCGAAATGATCTTGTGGCTGTGCAGAAAAACCCCTTTTTTCCAAATAATCGCCCTCCTGCGAAATCCCTGACCCCATAGGGGCGGCGGCGAATTGTAACAGAATTGCCCTCTTTTCTCACGGGATTTTTAAAAATACCTTCTGAATGATTATCGCAATGCGGGGGAAGCCACAGCAGCAGGGGCAAAGCGTGAGCAAAAACTCCCGGGGGTGTCTGTCCGACGATTTCTCCAGAAATTTTTTGGGGCATGCCCCTCACGATTCCACCACCACAGCGGTGGAGCGAAATATTGGGAGCGATAAAAAAATGAGAAATTCATGTTCTGATATCAGCATATGATACCGGCTTTTTCTTTTCTTCAACAGCTGCAAGCACCCGGGCCCTGACATCTTCAGAAAGAGTCGTTCCTTCCAGGGCCCGGGACAGGACAAGCCTTGCCATCTCCTGTCCCTGTGGTGTTGAGAGGTACGTGTCAAGGGTTTTTTTCCCTTCCGCAGATAACAGGTAGTTCCGTATCGTCTCT
>JAKLGN010000212.1 GCA_022710665.1 Methanoregula sp.
ACGAAGTGAGTTTTACCGACCCGAAGGGATTCATCGGGACCCGGATCATCACCGCAACGGGCCTGCAGACACCTGCTGCAATCCAGTCCGGGGCACCGGTCCCCAAAACCGTGGTATCCGCTCATACTAAAGCCTCCCGTGACGATCCTGCCTATTTTACCGTGACAACGGGTTCAAAACCGGTCATGCTGTATACCTCGTCTTCCTTTGACTGGGTCATCGAATACGTTGATGAAAAAGGTGCCCTTCACGTAGAGAACAATCAGGATGAGAAGAACCCGGAAAAAGCGGCAATTGCGGGATCAAAAAACCCGGTTTTTGTGAAGATCTACCCGTTTAACTACGCAGAAGAAGGGGAGGTTTTCCTGAACGCTGAAAATGCGGATGCAATTTCTGTCAGCCCGACGATACCAGCTCCTTTTTCCGCACCGGTCCCGGTATCAACCGGGGAAATCCCCTCTGTTTCTCTGCTGCCGTTATCCGGACTGGCAGCAACCCTCATCGCCCTGCTGCTGCGCCGTTAATGTTCCGGAGAGCGGTTCCTGCTGTTTGTACTACCGGAAAATAAGAAGTGCTCTTGGAGAAATCCTCTATGAGAAGTTATATTGATGAGCGAGAGGCCCACGGGCGCTCGCCGCCTCGTCGGGGCTCGCCCCGTGGAGTATGGCCGGGTAAGGGGGGACAAGGGGGCCTGCCCC
>JAKLGN010000213.1 GCA_022710665.1 Methanoregula sp.
GGCCGGACAAATAGTTCCCCGCGGGTATTTTTGGAATCATCTTCCCGCCACAGTTTCCTGCGTGGATATCCGAGCCCGGTCAAAGGAGCGGGATTTAGGGTCCCGTCGCGAAGGCGTTCGCAGGTTCAACTCCTGCTCCACGCATCTTCCTCTCTCACGGGAGAGCATTCATCTTTCTGCCCGATTGCCCCGACTCTCCATGACGTTTCAGCCACCGGTCCATGGAACGGGCAGGTTCTGGCAGAGAGCATCCTTTTGCTCGGCAAAAAAAGCTGTTGAAACAAATTGCCACGAGAATTACGACATGACCCGCGGGCGTTCACCGCCTCGTCGGGGCCTGCCCCGTGGAGCATAACGGTGTCCGGGAATCACAGGAAAAATTTGTCTGGATTGGGAGTCAGGGGGGCTTTCCCTCCTGGGATGCCACCCCCCTTTTCAGGGAGAGCGGGGGTCACCCTCCCCGGTTCCCAAAGGAAAGTGCAGATGGTTTCTCCAAAGCACATCCTTTTATTCCTTTGGGAAGCAAGCGATCCGTATACCATGCATGAAACCGGCACCTCCGGATACCCGGCGCACTGGCTTATCGTAGTGAAACGGTATCACCGTCATATGCTCTGGGTAGTCCTTGCCTGCCTGTTTGCCCTGGACATTATCACCACA
>JAKLGN010000214.1 GCA_022710665.1 Methanoregula sp.
CGGGGCCGATGTAATTCTCGGGCATCACGAGGGAGAAACCGGCCGAGAGGGTGTAGGTCTTCTCTTCGAGCAGTTCCGAAAGCCGGAAGAGCGCCCCCCCGGGCCGATCCCCGCAGGTGGCAAGGCCGAAGATGTACGGGTTGCCGCCGAAGAGGATGTTGAATACGAACTGCCGGACGATTGCCGGCATGTCAAAGAAATAGACGGGAAACGCGATCCCCACGGCGTCCGCTTCCTGCGTCACCGCCCCGTAGTACGCCACCCGGCGCAGCGGGATCAGTTTTGTGTCGCCGAGTTGTCCTGCGAGCGCTCGTGCGACCGCAAGCGTGTTGCCGGTGCCGGTGAAGTAGTAGATGATGGTCTTCATGATCGAACTCCTGCTTTCTCCATCCACGAGAACGTGATCGCGCCTTTCGGGCAGGTATCCATACAGGCGCCACAGAGGATGCAGTCCGCGTTCTCCATCTCATTCTTCCGGACCATCCCGTTCACATCAAGACTCATCGGGCATTCCTTCGAACACTTCATACAATCGATGCAGCGCGAGGCGTTGGCAGAGATCCGCAGCGCCGGCCAGCCGGCAAGGTTCCGGATCTTCCGGCCGATCATCAGCATCACCGCAATCGGGCAGAAGGTGTGGCAGAATCCCCGTT
>JAKLGN010000215.1:0-373 GCA_022710665.1 Methanoregula sp.
CGGGAGATCGCCTGGGAGAGGATCGCCTCGCTCGCGATCCCGTCGGCGTCGATATGGGAGACGATGGTGATGGACTCCGCCGCGGTTATTGCCTCGGCAGCGGCCCGGGTGTCATCGTGAGATCCCATCCTGCATATTATTAGGGAGTTCCACCACATGAATTGTACTGGCAATGATGGCCGAAGGAATCGATCGCTTCGCCGAGCAGGGCATGATAAGCCCCGCCCGAATGCGGGTCGTGGAGAGAAACGCGGTCGCGCTCGGGGTGACCGAACTCCAGCTGATGGAGAGCGCGGGAAGGGCGCTTGCGGAATGCGTCCGGAAAAGGAATCCTGCACGGGTCCTCGTCCTCTGCGGGAAAGGCAACAATAGC
>JAKLGN010000215.1:383-626 GCA_022710665.1 Methanoregula sp.
TGTTGCCGCACGGTACCTCCAGCACGATGTCACGACCGATGTCTGTTACCTTGACACACCGGACCGTTCGCCATCCTCCCGGCATAACCTTGCTGCACTCAATTCCTGCAGGGTGAACCTCCACCCGTTCCAGTGCCGTGACGACCTCCTCGCGATGGCCGGCCTGTTTGACCGGGCCGACGTCATCGTCGACGCACTGCTGGGAATCGGTGCGACCGGCAACCCCGCGGAACCGGTTGCAAC
>JAKLGN010000216.1 GCA_022710665.1 Methanoregula sp.
TCGGCTGCAAGGACGCCTGCAATCCTGTACGAGCAGTAGATCGAGAACATCCGTCGCGTGATCTCGGCATTCCGCTGCCGGGCCTCCGCGTACCGTTCCAGGTTCCACCAGACGTGGTACTGGCCTGCCTCCGAACTCCAGTACTCGCGTTCATTTTCGAGAAATCTTCGCCATCCCTCATCGGTAACCTCGTCCGGCTGCAGAAATTTGTCCAGGCTGAACGCCACGGGACGCCCCCCTCAACGGATTTTATAAAAAAATTCTATCGTTATAGAGTACATTAAATTTTTCGGTTTAACATTAACTTAAATATATGCTTTCTCTTTTAGAAAATCATCAGTAATTCAGGTAAATAATAAAATTCCGGACGTGGAATGCAGGATTCTGCCTTTTTTGCACGGTCATGACCCTGAACGAAGATGTCCTGCCCGTACGGCCGGGCACCGATAGCAGAATTCATCCGGATCTGCTCCGCCATCCTGGAGAACCGGAGTGAAAAAAGTTCCCTTGTTCCGCCGCATTCAACGGCCCGTTCTGCCGTTACCGCTCCATCTCCTTCCTGCACTTCCCGATCCGCTCGTCCCAGTTCCCCGCCCATCCCTGCTCCTTCGCCTCGGCGGCAAG
>JAKLGN010000217.1 GCA_022710665.1 Methanoregula sp.
CGGACGGCTCTTAACAAAGCTCCCTTACCTGCGGGAATCGGTGGATGTCGTCGATGTGGACATGCTCCAGACCGAGCCGGCCAGGAGGGCCCGTCCGACCATTCGGGACTCGCTGGGCGGTCTGCGATAAGAGGCCGGGCAAATAGTTTTAAATGAGCCAACGGTTATCGCCGCAGGAGTGCCGAGGTGGCCCAGACCGGTAAGGCGCGAGCCTGGAAAATTTCCGCCAGCTAGCTCGTGGCGGCAACGCCTCGGGAGTTCAAATCTCCCCCTCGGCGCCATTCTTCGTTCATATTTCCAGCCTCGGACACTGTGGATTGAAAGCATTACATAATCGAACCCATATATGTGGCCGGGCACCGCCGATTGGCAATTTGCCCACATATTGAGGTGATGACCAGATGAGGGTCAACGTGGATCTGCGCTTGAAGGATGTGCCGGGGCAGTTAATCAAAGCCCTGGAGCCGATATCGATCAACGAAGGGAACATAGTGGGGGTGGTGCACAACCATGACCTGGTCACCGGAGGACGCATATCCGTCAACGTCACTTTCGAGCACAAGGACCAGAGGTCCCTGGAAGCCATATTCTCCGCCTGGAAGGAGAGG
>JAKLGN010000218.1:0-329 GCA_022710665.1 Methanoregula sp.
TTCATGCGAATCCTTTATATAGAACTTTAAACTGGTAGTAGAGAAAAAGTCCGGGAGGCCTATAGGTTTGGCAGGTTTGAGCGGCGTTCCAATTATCATATTAAAAGAAGGAAGCAAGAGAGAGAGCGGAAAAGATGCGCAGCGGAAGAACATTCTGGCTGCAAAAGCGATAGCAGAGTCCGTACGGACCACTCTCGGTCCCAAGGGCATGGACAAGATGCTGATCGCCGGGGAGGAGGCGACCATAACCAACGATGGTGCCACCATACTCCGGGAGATGGATATAGAGCATCCAGTGGCCAAGATGATAGTGGAGGTGGCCAAGGCCC
>JAKLGN010000218.1:339-593 GCA_022710665.1 Methanoregula sp.
TCATAGCAGGCAAGCTCCTGGAGAAGGCGGAAGGCCTTCTGGATCAGGATGTCCATCCCGGCATTATTGTGCAGGGGTATAAGCAGGCTGCAGCAAGGGCTCAGAAGGTGCTCAATGAGATGGCCGTGGATGTCTCGGCAGACGAGGCCACCCTATTGAAGATAGCCCAGACAGCTATGCGGGGAAAGGGCGTGGAGATGGCCATGGATAAGCTCTCATTATTGTCAGTGGAAGCAGCCCAGGCCATAGCCGGA
>JAKLGN010000219.1 GCA_022710665.1 Methanoregula sp.
GTCAAGGTGCTCGGGATAATCCCCGAAGACAGCAACGTCCGCCGTGCAGCCTCGGTTAAGACCCCGATTGTTATCAAGTTCCCAACCTCCCCGGCATCGAAAGCCATCAAACGGATTGCTTCAGACCTTGTCGGTGTTGCATACAAGGAGGAAGCAACCGTCGAAGTCAAAGAAGGGTTCATCGATCGTTTCAGTAAAGCCCTGTTCAAGAAGCGGTCAGAAAAATAGGTTTCTGACATCCCTCCTTTTTCCCTTTTCCTTGATTGTTATTATTAATTTGAGATTTCCCAGCAGCTGCTCGTCTCGCGATAAATTCAGATTACCTTAGTATTATGGAAAGGAGAACTGCCACGTCAGGCGGTGAGCCAGCTTGTATCTCTAAGGTCTTCAATTTCATCGATGTCCACATGCAGATGGGCGGCCTGTTCCGGACTGACCCTCGCCCAGCCATGATGGCTGCATATCTCAGCGCCAGATGGGAATTGTAAATTCTTTTTTTCGTGTGCTGATTCAAGCAGTCTGAAATCGCGATAGACCGCCGCATCGCGGAAGGCTCTGTCAATCCCCTCTGAAAATATTGACCTGATTGCGG
>JAKLGN010000022.1:0-6933 GCA_022710665.1 Methanoregula sp.
ATCATTTACACCATCACCGGTCATTGCCACGACCTCGCCATTCGTTTTCAGGGCATCGACGATATGGAGTTTCTGCTCGGGAACAACACGGGCAAACAGGGTGAAACCGGCGATATGCTGCCTGAGTTCCGCACTCGTCATCGCATCCAGCTCCGCGCCGGTTATACAGCGATCGGCACCTTCGAGACCGATCTGCCGGGCAATATTCATTGCAGTGAGGGGGTAGTCCCCGGTTATCATAACCACCCGGATTCCCGCAGAATAACATTCACTGATCGCTTCTTTTACCTGTGGCCGGACCGGATCGGCAAATCCGACAAGACCGAGAAAGTTGAAGGGGAAATCGTGCTGTTCCCCGGGAAGCTGCGGGTGGGTGAACGAGGCTTTTGCCACGCCCAGCACCCGGAGCCCTTCGGAGGCCATGATATCGATCTGTTCGTCGAGTGCCTGCATCTGTGCCGTATCGAAATGGCAGAGATCAGCAATCGCCTCAGGCGCACCTTTTGTCGCGATGATGTAGTCTTTCCCATCCGGTGACCGCCAGACATTGGACATGGCGAGGAGATCCGTGGCAAGCGGGTATTCCTGGATGAGTTCCCAGTTCCGGTGGATATGTTCGGTCATTCCGAAATCCCCGTCCTTGAGCCGGAACAGTGCCCGTTCCATCGGGTCAAACGGGTCTTTTTTACTGGCGAGAATGGAATATTCAGCTACTTCATGGCAGATCTCCGGAACAGTGTTGGTTCGTCCTGTACCCTGACTGCACATCTGTCCGCCGGCAAAATATTTCTGGACCGACATGCGGTTCTCGGTGAGCGTGCCGGTCTTGTCCACGCAGAGTACGGTTGCGGTACCCAGGGATTCAATGGCAGATACCTGACGGGTGAGCACGTTTTTCCGGGAGATCCTCCATGCGCCGAGTGCGAGAAATACGGTCAGTACAACGGGGAACTCTTCCGGGAGGATTGCCATGGCAAGCGTGATGCCGGCAAGGAACCCGTCAAGCCAGTTTCCACGGCTCAGACCATAGATAACAACGGTTATAACGCACAGGAAAAGGCCGACAAGCGCAACGGTCCGGACAATCCCTGCGATCTCCGTTTTCAGCCGGGTGTCGCCCCGCCCGACCGTCTCCAGGACAGCACCGATCTTCCCCATCTCGGTGCGGGGTCCCGTTTGTGTTACCTCGGCAAGCCCCTGGCCCTGCACAACGAGCGTGCCAGAGAAGACCATAGGCTGGTCGTCGCCGCCAGGCCGGCCGGCGCGTATTTCCCCGCTCCAGGGAATTTTCCGGACCGGGACAGATTCCCCGGTCAGGAGGGATTCGTCCAGAAGCATGTTATTGGAAAACAAAAGGATGCCGTCAGCCGGCACGCGGTCACCTTCCGCAAGAAGGAGCATATCGCCACAGACAACCTCGCGCCCGGGGATCCGTTGTTGTTCGCTGTCCCGTATGACAAGTGCCCGCGGACTGGAGAGGTTCCGCAGCGCCTCCAGCGCCCGCTCGGTCTTCTGCTCCTGGTAGACCGTTATACCTATAACGAGCATGACAAAACTCATCAGCATAATGGCCTCTGCGAGATCCCCGAGGATAAAATAAATGAGCCCGCTCGTGACAAGCAGGATAAACATCGGTTCGTGAACAATGTCTAAAATTATCCGGAAGATGTTGCGTTGTTTCGATTCGGGAAGTTCGTTATATCCTTCGGTCCGGAGTTTCTCGGCCGCTTCCTTGCCGGACAGGCCGGCAACCGAATCGATATCGAAGAGAGTCATGGTGTCGTTGTCTGGAAATGTGGAAGACGGTAACTGACAGTCGGTCTGCTATCCTTTAACAATTTGGTATGATGTGCCGGATGCTGACTTTCGGGAATCTGCATGATGGGACTTACCGGGTATGACCCGTTACCCCCCGGTTCACTGCCACCCTGTTGCTTCGGTCAGTTTCCCGACATTGCTCCGCGTAAAGAAACCTTCAAAGCCGCCATAGCGTTGGATGTACTCGTTGATAATCAGCGTGTTCTGTGACGGGACGGAAAAGATCTGCCTGAGTCCTTCCTCCTCGGATCCGACGAGATCGAGGAGGAACTCCATTCCGTCTTTTTTCAGGCTGTCAATCGTCGCTTCAATCCTCTCCGTCCGGAAAGCCATATGGTGGACACGGGTCCCGTAATTCCGTATGAACCTCTCGGTCGGCCCGGACTCCCCGTCCGTTGTATACGGGGTAATCCCGGACGTGAATACCATGGCAAAATCTTCCGGCTGGCGCCGTGCCACACTGGTGATCGAGTTGAGGGATTTCACGTGAACAGCGAAGTCATAGTGATAATTGGTAAGGCTGATGAACTCGAGAATCGCGGCGGTCCGTTCCTGTGCCCGAACCCGCGTCGCCGTATGGTCGAGCACACCGATATTATCGAGAGAGGGAAAATCCGGTTTTTTCAGGACCGAAAAAACCTTATCTGCACCCCTTGGGAGATATGACCGCTCCGCACCTTTCCATTCGATAAACCCAAGGGAATTACCGGTGAACCGTGAAGGCACCGTCTGGATGAAAGAGCAGCAGGCCGATTCCACAGGTTCCGGTGTGAGGAACTGCACGTTTCTGGCTTTCTGGATCCTGACATACTCCTGTATGTCCGGCGTGGCGAAGACAAACGTCTCAAGCCGTGTGTCCGGCAGGGTGGCGGTCATCCGGGATTTGTTGATCGTTCTGAAAGGATTGGGGCTCACGCCCCGCGAGCGGACGATAAGTGACGCGGATCCGGGTCTCCCGAGAACATACCCCTTTGCATTACCCTGTGTGTATGCCTCCGTGCAGGAGTGGCCGGTGTACCGCAGCAGTTCGTTCACTGCGGGAACAACCCGGCCGGGTTCGGTGGTGATGATGACCGCATCGAGCCCGAGGACAAGCCCTTCGAGCCCCGCCTGCATCCTTTCCCCCGGAACCAGCGACGTTCTTTTTATCAGCTCCTCCTCTTCCCGGGCGAGAGGCCCGGTGAGTGCATCGTTGGGTACCGTCATTTCCTCGATTCACCTGTAATGGAGTGATGCACGGGATCGGGGATAAAAATAGTGAAATGAATAAAAACGGCTCTGGAGAAAACCTCATATTCTCCCCATTATTGATCCCCTTGCGCCATCCCGGCCCCCATCGGGGCTCAAGGCGCATTGCGATAGAATTTTCCCTGTTCACCGGGGAAATTGTAAAAACGTTCTTTCGTGATTATCGTAATGCGGGGGCTGCCACAGCGGCTGGGGCTCAAGCGTGAGCGAAAGCCCCCGGGAGCGCCTGCCCGATGATTTCTCCAGAGCTATAAAAAACGATCCCGTTGGGACCTCGCCCCGCCATCAGTATCTCCTCTTTCAGGAAACGGAACTTCCGGTATCTCCGGATCTTCCATCCATGGCTAAATACTATGTAGCGAGACGCACAATTTATTATCAAGGTGAATTTTAATGCGACATGCCCGGGAACCTACCTACTCCTTTGTCATCCTGACCTTCGTTCTTATCCTTGTCAATACCGCACTCGCGTGGCTATCGGTGAAGTTCATTCCCGCCGGCACCGGCGGTATCACCCTTATCTATTTCGCGGTCACCTTCATGATCCTTTTTGCACTCTGGTTCGGTGCCTACGGTGCGATTGCAGCATATGTTGGCACGCTTCTCGGAGGTGTGCTCAGTAGGGAAGGTCTCCTGCAACACCCGGAGATCGCCATCATCTGGGCAGTGGCCGGGCTTCTGCAGGCACTCATTCCCCTTGTTGCCGTCCGGATATTCGAGGCCGACCTCCGGCTGAAAAACCGGCGGGACTGGACAATCGTCCTCCTCTTCGGTGTCCTGATCAACAACCTTGTCGGTGCAGCATGGGGAGTGTTCACCCTCTCGCTACTCGGGCCCGTGAATATCGCCGGTGCTTTTTCCACCTGGCTTGTCGGAAACATCATCATCACGATCCTGATCGTACCGCTGGCGCTCCGGTTTCTCACGGAAAAAGTCCAGAAGTCAAAACTTTTTGTAAAGAAGTACTGGGATTGAATCCCCGGCATTTCATTTTTCCTGCCGTTCCTCTCTTCATTTTTTTCACGGTGACAGCAGTCGGCGCAGCAGGTACGTTCCCCCCAGGAGAGCGAAATAGACCAGAAGGGAGGCCGGCGTGTTGAAGAAGCAGAGTATCCCGCCGATGACGGCAACCGCCGGCACCAGCATGGAGCGGCAGAACCATGCGTGTACGATCGCTTTTTCCGGTACCGGGTCACAGAGATGCTCATGCCGGCGTATGTGGTGCCACTGGAGGGAGAACAGGAGACCGACAATGAACATGTTGGCATGAAAGAGGAGTACCGCGTCCCTCACCGACGGGTAGTCGCCTGCGAGATCGGTTGAGAACGGTACAAAGACGATGGTGATCAGGATCAGGATGTTGATCCACAAAAGGGCCGGATCGATATTATGGACGAAATGGAACTGACGGTGGTGGCCCAGCCAGAACAGGGTGAGGACAAGGAAGGCAACGATGAAGAGGAAGACCTGGGGGATGAGGCTCTCTATCATAGAGGGAAGGACTGCAACGGCCAGGGTCTCCTGCGGCCGGGGCGGGCTTATCCCCAGCACAAGAATGGTCATCGCGATTGCAAAAATCCCGTCTATCAGGGTCTCCAGCCGGTTTTTGGAGATGTGGTATTCCGGATCTTCTGCCTGTCCCGCCATATTTAATCTATTTTTTTGCCAAGGGATTTGAATCTCACGCCATCTGTCCTGCAGGAATGGGGCAACCAGCCCTTTGTATACCCGTTCTTTTTCAGCTGCCTGCCTCTTCATGTACACAATGCAGAGCATTCCGGAGGTGTACCGGGATGCGGATTTACCGGGCCGTGCCCCGTGATGTGAGGATGATCTGGCCGGAATGCAAAGGCGCGGACCGCGCCCACAGGTGGAACTCGCCACTGACCCATTCAGGATATCGTAGAGATTCGTGGAGAGTGTCAGGAAACGGGGGATGGATAATTCTCCGGACGGCACGATTCCATGAGCAATACTGCAGCGGAGTATCTTGCACCGGTAACCTTGTCGGGATGGCGGAGCCCGGCAATGAGCCCGCGGTCAGTGACCCTCTTTTGGAGAGTCAGCGATATCGCGGATGATACCCGCGGGATACCGACACAAAGGTGAATAGTTGCCTTACGCCAATGAACACAGCGCCCCAGGGCACACCTTTATTGTCTGGTGAACGCACCTTTCCATGGTGATCCAACCATGAAGGTTCTTGGTATCAATGCCAGTCCCCGGGGTGAGAAGAGCCAGACGCGCCGGCTCGTGATGGGGGTGCTCGAAGGCGCCAGGAAGGCCGGAGCGGATGTAACATTCATCGATATCTGCAGTCTTGACATCGCTTATTGCACGGCATGCGGGACCTGTTATGCGAAGGGCGAATGCGTGACAGATGACGATTACGGGATGCTCCTTGAGAAGATGATGGACGCGGACGGTATCGTTTTCGGCTCGCCGAACTACATCAATGCCGTGACCGCCCAGATGAAGACGATGCTTGACCGGATGGCAGATGTGGTTCACTGCCAGTCGCTTGCCGGGAAATACGGGTGTTCAGTCTGTACAGCGGGCGGCCATTATGCCGACGAGGTTGCTGACTACATGAACATGGCCCTCCTGAATTTCGGAGCAACTACGGTGGGAAAAGCAGGAGTCCTCATGGGAGCCGATCCGGATGCGATTGTCCGCGGGGAGACCCAGGCAAAAGAACTCGGGAAAAAGCTTGTCAGCGCGATAAAGACGAAATGGAAGGACCCGGCCCAGGAAAAACACCACGAGGAGCGGAAGGAATACTTCAAGCGCCTTATTATGTTCAACAAAGATCTCTGGAAACACGAGTACGAGTACTGGAAGGGCCTTGGGGAACTCAGATAATGTATTTTCATCAGCCGGCAGTGAACGTGTATCCTGCGCCCCCGATTGCGCTGAGTATTGATTCGGTATGATCCTGCCCGCGGGTTTCTATCTCAAAATTCACCCGGGCCACCTGTACCGGTACATCCCCGTCACCCGGGGAATGGAGGATATGAAGGATGTTTCCTCTCTCTTCGGCAATGATGGCAAGAAGATCTGCAAGGGCACCGGGCACATCCTCGAGCAGCACTGAGAAACGAAGGATCCTCCCGTGGCGGGTCATGACCTGGCGGACTATCCGGAAGAGCAGGGCGCTGTCCACGTTTCCCCCGCTGATCACAAGGACGACGTTGCTCCCGGGCCGGACAGGGATGGAGCCGTTCAGGAGCGCTGCGAGAGGGGCGGCCCCGGCACCCTCTGCGACAATATGTTTGCGTTCAAGAAGGAGGAGCATAGCATCCGCGATCTCCTCCTCGGTGACCAGAACGATCTGGTCCACGAGCTGGCTGATTATAGGGAAGGTACGGTTTCCGGTCGCAGCCACGCGGATGCCATCGGCAATCGTCCTGCCGGCAGTGACCTGCACCGGGCGCTCCTGCCTCAAAGCCTCTACGGCAGAAGGGCAGACGGAAGCCTGAACCCCTACGACAGAGATGGCAGGGCGCATACCTTTTGCGGCAACCGCAATACCGGCGATCAGTCCGCCACCTCCGACCGGGACAACGATAAGGTCGGTTTCTGGCAGGTCAGCGAGGATCTCAAGCGCGATGGTTCCCTGCCCCGCGATGACCTCGTCATCATCGAAGGGGTGGATGAAAAGCCTGCCTCCGGCTGCAAGTTCCTCTGCCCGAGAGATACTCTCCTCAAGGGTTTTCCCATGGATGATGACCTCTGCCCCGTACCCTTTGGTCGCCTCCTGCTTGGAAACGCCCACCCACTCTGGCATGACGATCACAGCCGGAACTCCGGCAGCATGGGCAGCAACCACAACCCCCTGCGCATGATTGCCTGCCGAGGCTGCGACAA
>JAKLGN010000022.1:7031-13343 GCA_022710665.1 Methanoregula sp.
ACACCCCGGTTTTTTATTGTTTCTTTCGCGGAGAGGATGCGGTTTGCCGCGCCACGGACCTTGAACGACCCAGCTTTCTGGAGTGTCTCGAGCTTCAGCCATACATTCGCGCCAGTCAGTGCGGAAAGGGCCGGGGAATAGACAAGCGGTGTCCGGATGATAGTACCGCTAATACGCTTCTTTGCGATCCTGATATCCTCAAGCGATACCATGAAGGAGAAAGGATTGTGAGAGATGATGAGGATTGTGGAGTGAAATCTCAGCTCTCCCCGTTTCCTCATATGGCACGGGTTTCCTCATAAATAACGTTTATGTATTGTATTGGTTTTTGCTTTCAGGACAAATTATTACGGGATTCAACCGGTTGGTGGAAAAAAATGGTATGCGGGCATTTACTGCGCATTGCGTTTCTTGATCATCTCAAGCGCTTCAAACGCTTCCTTGCGCACAACAGGATTTTCATCGGATAACATCCCGGTCAGATGATCGACTGCCTTCTGGTCGCCAATCTCCCCGAGCAGGAGGACGGCACGCTTCCGCACATCCACCCGTTCATCCTTGAGCACCATGATAAGCGGAGTGGTAGCGGGCTGCCCGAGCATCCAGAGCGCCTCCATGGCCCCGGTCCTTGTGCGTATGTCCCCCTCCCGGAAGACCTGCATCAGCGGGGCAATCGCGGGTACACCGAGGGTTGCGAGGGATCTGACGGCTTCGATCCGGACAAGCCGTTCGGGATCGTTGAGTTCTGTTATAATGGGTGCAATCGCCTTTGAATTTCCTATCTGACCGAGAACCTCCATGGCGCCCCTGCGGATGCCCGGGCTTTTGTCATCAAGGGCACGGATAAGGGAGTCTACAGCCGGTTCTCCAATAGTAACAAGGGCGAGCGATGCCCTCCGGCAGACCTCCTCGTTCGGATCCACCAGCGCCTGGATGAGTGGTTCAATGGCATTGTCACCGAGCGAACACAGGGTTGCCATCACGGCCATCCGCACGTTCTCCTTCACATCGTTCAGTGACTCAATCAGGGGCGCTACCGCTTGCGGATCTCCGATACGACCGAGTGCAACGGCACTCTCGTGCCGAACCCCGGCATCCGGGTCTTTTAAGGACTCAACGATCTGGGGAACTGCCCGGCTCTCACCAATAATGCCGAGGGCCTGCACGACACCGCGGCGAATCAGGGGGTGGCTGTGGCGCGTTGACTGGATAAGGGGATTTACAGCCGGCTCCCCGATAAGCTGGAGTGCCCGGATGGTCTCCTGCCGTACATCATCGCCCGGCTCATCCAGCGCCACGATCAGTGACCCGATAGCCGGAGCACCGATCTTGCCGAGCGTATCGGCAGAACCTCTCCGGATGATCCAGTATTCATCCCTGAGGCCGCGGATCAGGGGATCGATGAAGGACTCGCCAAGGTCCCCGACAGAACGGACCGCTGCCCACCGGGCATCGAGATCCCCTTCGTTCAGGGCCCGAAGGAAGTTGTCCGCCCGCTCCTTCTGCGCCCGGATGTGTATCTCGTCCCGTTCCCGCTCCGCCACCTCACGCTCGCCGCTCCCTGATTTAAGGATATTGCTGAGTTTATTGATTATGCCCATAACGATTCCCGGACGAATATTTGTATAAAATCATTCAAATAGGTATCGGGTACGAAAATTACCGAATTCTCCCCCTTCCGCAATTTTTTGGGGCCTTCAGGAAAAACGAGACGCAATATTCACGCTTTTTTTATCCCGTTCTTATCCCTGCTGTCTTTGAAGGGGAAAGAAGAACGGGGGACCGTTGTCATCGGATTTCCATGATCGGTTAGGCGGGGATACTCGGGTGTCCGGAACCAAACCTCTCTCCAGGAATACTGGCTGGTTGCGCTAATGTACAGATTATGCTTATCCGAAAAAAAAGAAGGATCCCTATGATGCGAACCCGATGGTGAACTGCGACGAAGCCGTGGCTGTCTGGGGGACATCGCTTACGTAGACTGAATAAACCCCCGCAGGTATCGTGAGGTCTGTTGTATACCGCGTGCTCCAGGTCTGGTCTGTCATGACCGGGAAGCTCCCGAGATCAACCCCTCCTGCAAACCGCTCGGGTCCGAAAATTACGACCCTGACATTCGGGGCGCCCGTTGTGCATCTTCCGGAAAGGGTAATGGTATCTCCCGTGGCAACCGCATATTTGCTCGGGATGACCGAAACCAAGCCGTTGCCAATCGTTATGAATGTGGCGCGGCCGGATTCGGTTTTTCCTGCTTCACGTGCAACGATGATATAGCTTCCCGGCTGGATATTGGTACCCGGGCTCCACGTGTAGCTCCATACCCCGGCCGTACCGGGTTTAACATGGTCCAGGACAACGCCGTTCGTGTAATACCCGGGCCCGAAGAGGGTCAGGGTAACGCTGCCGGTACCCGTGGCAGTTCCGGAAAATGTGTTCGAGTCCCCGATAATCATCCGATCCCTGCTGGTCTGTACGGTCATTGTGGCTGGTTCTGCCACCGTTTCCTCGTAACTTACTTTCGCACCCTGCTCTGAACCTGGCTGGGCTGTCAGCGATGCAAAATAATTTGATGTGCCCGATGGGACGGTGATGGTAGCCTTCCAGCTTTTATATCCGCCAGAGCGGAACTCGAGCGTATGGTTCCCCGGTGCGACATCGGAAATTGTACTGGGGGTGCTTCCCCTGTACTGGTTGTCGAGATAGATCTCTGAGCCTGAAGGCGAGGACGTGAGCTGGAGTGTGCCCGGCTCAGCTGGCTGGCTGGTTATGCACCCCGCCAGCAGGATACTGATGAAGATGAGGACGAGAATTCTATGGATCATGGTTTGCCACGTACCTGACACGATAAGCGTTATTCCGGAGCGTTATATAGATTTGCAAAATAAAAACAGTGCAGTCCCGGCTTCCCCGCAATGCAGGTACAATGGCATTAAAACCATGGAGTTCAGTGATTCCTGATCAGCGAAAGGACATTGCGTGCGAATGCGATACTTTTATCTTCATCCGTCATCAGGGTGTCGAACCTGAAGGAATGGCTCACTTCAACCTCGTCACGGATGTCCTGGATGAAAATGTCCGGGATACCCCGGTAACAGTTGAACGTCCCGATCGCGCTCGGCTCGTACCCGGCTGCCTTCATCAGAGCGCCGGCCGGACCGCTTATCGGGGCATGACCAATGAAGGGGCTGACGGCAACTACGAATTTATCCTTCAGTGCTGATCGTATCCCCTCGCAGGAGAGGATCGGCAGGATGCTCGTGATGGGGTTGGAGGGTCCGATCACCACCGCGTCGCTTGCTTCGATGGTCATGAGGGCTTCTTCGGTTGCTGCCGGGGGCACGTCACACCTTCGGACAACCTCAAGGATGTCGATCTTTCCTTGTTCCCGGATCCAGTATTCCTGGAAATGGACTGGTCCGGTGGCTGTCACCACCTGCGTTGTCACCTCCGTGTCGGTCATCGGCAGCACGGCCTCACATACGCCGAGCCGTTCGCACAAAACCCTGGTCACCTCGGTAAGTCGCATCCCCTTCCTGAGCATAGCCCCCCTTAAAATATGGACGGCACGGTCCCGGTCGCCAATTCTCATGAACTCGTCGTGGCCGAGACGGCGGGCTTCTTCATGGGTTGTGAAGGTGTCGTTCCTTACACCCCACCATGTATCAGTATTGAGAATCCCGGAAAAGAGGTACATGACCGTATCAAGATCCGGTGAGATATGGTTTCCCGAGATCCAGGTGTCCTCGGCCGTATTGACGATAACCGCAATCTCGTGCCGGTCCACTACTTTCTGCATGCCCCGCAGCAGTTTCGGGGTACCCGTCCCGCCCGAAAGAAATGTGATCATTACTCAATACTTTTATGTCATGTATATGAAGATTCTTTAGTGAATCTGAAAATCATCAAAGATCCGGTCCACGGGTACGTTGAGGTAGAGGAGTTTGCGCTCGCCCTCCTCGATTCCCCGCCGCTGCAGCGCCTTCGCTATATCCGGCAGCTTGGGTTTTCTTATCTTGTCTACCCCGGAGCTAACCACACGCGGTTCGAACACTCGCTTGGCACCATGTTCCTTGCGGATGTTGCAGCCCGCCGCTTCGGGCTTTCTGACACCGATCGCACGCTCGTGGTCGCTGCCGGACTCCTTCACGATATCGGCCACGGTCCGCTATCCCATGCCAGCGAGCCCCTGATGGAGCAGTTTCTCCATATAACCCATGATGATATCGGCCCGATTGTCAGCCAGGGGATCGGCGCCCTGCTCGAAGAACATGGTATCGATCCCATTGAACTCTGCCTTCTGGTAAAGGGAAACCACCGGCTCTCCGGGATAATACACGGCGATCTTGATGTTGACAGGATGGACTACCTGCTTCGCGATGCCTATTATACCGGTGCACCATATGGCACAGTGGATGCCCAGCGCCTGATACGGCACTTGATCCAGACACCGGATGGGGGGACCGTGCTTGACGAGAACGGAGTGAACGCGGCCGAGTCGCTGTTGATCTCGCGGACGCTCATGCGGCCCAGCGTCTATTTTCACCATGTCAGCCGCATCGGGGAGAGTATGTTCCAGCTCGCAGTTCTGGAGCACACGGGGGGAGGGAATGAAGAGATGATCCGGAACCTCATGGCTATGGATGATCCGGGGAGCATGCACGACCTGCGCAACTCCGACAGCCCCGTAGCCCGCGAGCTTGCAGAGCGGCTTTACGGGCGTCGCCTCTACAAGCGGGCGCTGTTTGCCTCTATCGACCAGGTCAGTACTCCTTCATTCCATGGGGGTGTGCCGATCCGGGCCTGCCGTGACTATGCGGAACGGATCGCGGACATTGCCGGTCTCCAGCCCCATGAAGTACTTGTTGATATCCCGGCGGTCCCGCGGGAGTTGTCGCTTGGTGTGCGGGTAAAGAACCAGCACGCGGTGGTCAGTTTCGAGGAGTTCTCGCCCCGCATCCGAACACTGAACGCGAACCGGCGCGAACAATGGCGCCTTGGCGTGTACACGCTCCCGGAACACCGCGACGTTGTGGCGGAGGCGGGGTGTGCGGTCCTCCATGTACGGAAGCCGACCCGTCAGGACACGTTGTTCTGATGCATTCTCTCTGGTCTGCAGTGGGATGCGTAAATAAACAATAATATATCCCTATCCCCAAACATCACCCATATGAAGTACTTTGTCATTTGCGCGATGGTCCTTGCGTGTGCCATTGTTGCGGGGTGCTCCAGCACCCATGCACCACCAATCATACCGTCTCCGACAGCGGTAACGGTAACCACGGCGGTGGCAACCGCAACCCCCCAACCCTCATTCTCCATGGGGGATCACTACCTCATGAAGTCGTACTCCTTCCAGAGCGATAACGATACCATCTCTGAGCAATTCCATGTCGATATCCCTTCATGGGCGATTGGGTTTGACATCATCCCGCTTAATGACAATGCCCAGTATTGCTGGTTTGTACTGAATGTCACGAACATGAATACGGGTCATATCGATTCATTCGGGTACGGGGGTAACAACAGCTTTGAGCTCCACCAGAAATACCCGATGTACACCACAGGTCCCTATAAAATTGAGATGAAGGGAAACCGGGTTAAGGTTGATCTCATCGCAGCCAAGCGGAACCCGTAATCATCGTGGAGGTGCTGACATGTTTGAAGACTGGATTGTCGTTTCCTGCGCGGTTGTCATCATCATTATTGTGGCAGCGGTTACCCTGCTGCAGCTGCGCGGGGCAGATCGTCGTATGCATGAGAACAGCTACAAGATCAGGATCTATTCAGATCTCCTGAATGCGATCACCGATCTGAACCTGGCCGGCGGAGATTCCTACAAGATGGACATCGCCAAAAAGAATCTGGCTCTGACCCTCAACCGGCTGAACCTCGTCGGGAGTATCGGAGTCCTCAAGAGTACCAACGATCTCCTTGATTTCTTAAACGAGCACAAAGACAAGGAGTTCGACACCCTCCGGCTCCATAATATCCTCAACACGCTCGTCATCGAGGCACGCCGGGACCTCAACCCGTCGCACGCACGGAACGTTGAGGAGGCGCACGTCAGGTACCGTTTCTACGCCCCACCGAGGGGGAAGTAAATTTTTTTTAGGGATAGTCACATTTCAGCGACTCATTTCTTGCTCGGATCGAAGCCCCCCCTTTTTGCCATCCCTGCCCCTGTTGGGAGTGGGGGGCGCCTGCGGTTCTTGAGTATGACCGGGTTTCCTGAGCCTGATGATACAACGTCATCGCATTTAGGGCAAAGCAGCGAAGCGAAGTCCCTGGAGCGCCAGTGTTTTGTCCATTCTG